>CALZLE010000094.1 GCA_945788205.1 uncultured Desulfuromonadales bacterium | reverse complement strand
TGATTCGGTTGTCGATCTGGGGACCGGCTCCGGAGTCCTTCCGCTGTTGTTGGCGAAATTGAGCCCGGCGCGCGAGTTGATCGGTGTTGAGTTGCAACCGCAGTTTGCGGAGCGGGCACAACGAAATGTTGAGTTGAATGATTTATCGCAGCGGGTGCGGATTTTGTCAGGTGATGTGCGGCAGGTTCGCGAGCTGTTGCCAGCGGCAAGTGTTGATCTGGTGGTGAGCAATCCTCCCTATCGGCCCGTCGGCAGTGGGCAGATTTCACCTGCCGATGAACGTGCTGCTGCGCGGCACGAGTTGGCCGGTGGCCTTGCTGATTTTGTCGCTGCGGCAAGCTGGCTATTGAGAAATGGTGGCCGTTTCGCACTGATCTATCTGGTAGAGCGGCTGCCGGAACTGATCACGCAAATGACCGCAGCCGGAATTGAGCCGAAGCGGCTGCGGATGATTCATCCTCGCATGCGGGAGCCGGCGCGAATGGTGCTGGTGGAAGGACGAAAGACCGGCCGACCAGGATTGACGGTTGAAAAACCTCTCTATATTTATCGCGGGGCGGGGCGGAATTACACCGCTGAGGTATTGGCGATGTATCAGAGCCCTGCTGACTAATCAGTCTCTTTGCGGCCTTTGTCGAGTCGTTTTTGCAGAGTGAACAGGCGCCGCATCTCAGCGCGCAATTCAGAGTCCTTGAGCGGTTTCAGCTGCTCTTCTATCTGCTGTTTCTCTTCTTCTGTCAGTTGCGCCTCTTGCCACTTTGGTGGCTCTGGTTCTGGCGGCGGTTGCCTGTTGGACGTTGGGGTCGGCGCTTTCCGCAGGTAAATATCTGTGATATCGGCGTTCGGTAGCTGCTGATTCAGCTTTTCCAGGATTTTTGGCTTGAGCATCTGCAGTTGTTGCATCCAGACCGGATGGTCGACTTGGACTTCCAGTACGCCCTTGCGAAATCTCAATGGCCGAGCCCGATTGGCGATCTGTTCACCGACTATTTTGTCCCAAACCAGCCAGGCCTGGTAGCGGGAAAGGCGATCGTCCATGCCCTTGTCACCGAGGACCTGCTTCAGTAATTTGCCGACCTGTTCGGCCTGCTGCATCGGGGCCCGATCTCTGCGGCTCACTGCAGGGTCCGGCGGCGGATTCGGCTGCCAATCAGTTGTCCGGCAACAGCACAGAAAAGGGTCAGGGGGATAATCTTCCAGTCAAAACCGAACATGTATCGCAAGGTGACAATGAATGGTATCGACAAATGGATCAGAACAAACCAGTGGAGTGAAAACTTACGACTGGTCTCGCGTAGGTAGCCGAGCGGCAAGTTGCTGCCAAAAGAAAATATCAGCAATGCCAAGAGCGGCAGAGGATCATCAAAATACACGTATATCGTCCCTTTGAGCAGTTTTTTACGGTGATCGGCAGCCGTTACTTTAACCTTCTGACCCGAACAGTGTCAAATGCCGGGAAGCTGAGAATACCCCCTTGCATGTCAGTTGCAAACGTGGCATGATGCGCGGCCGGACTGAGCTGGGGTCCGCCTGCAGGGAGTATTTAAGTGGTTAATGACGGGGACTGCGTCGCCATCTTTCACTCAATCCACCGAGTGATGAAAGCAGAAAAGATTCTCAAAGCCGAAAAGCTGGAAATCTTGTTGATTCCGGTGCCTCGGCAGTTGAGTTCCGATTGCGGTCTAGCGATCCGTTTTGCATTGGCGGACCTAGCGGGGCTTGAGAAGGTGGTGGAAGGGGCGGGTCTGGTTGTTGCCGAAATCTGGCAAAAGCAGGATGGAGCTTTCTCTCAATTGGTGTAAAAGGGCTTGTTTTGTGAGGGTTTTTGGCTTGACATGGCTTGAGCCCTTACATATATTTATTCTTTCGTGAATTTTGCCGTAGCAGTGGTATGTTTGATACACTATCTGACAAGTTAGATTCGGTTTTCAAGAAGCTTCGCGGACACGGAAGCTTAACCGAACAGCATATAAAAGAGACCATGCGGGAGATCCGCCTGGTGCTGCTTGAAGCGGACGTCAACTTCAAGGTTGTCAAAAACTTTGTCGGCCGAGTTGGTGAACGTGCTGCAGGGCAAGAGGTTCTCAAGAGCCTGACCCCGGCGCAGCAGGTCATCAAAGTTGTTCGCGAAGAGCTGGCCGAGCTGATGGGTGAGGGAGAGGATAATACTCTCGATCTGGCAGTTAAACCGCCGGTTCCGTTGATGCTTTGCGGTTTGCAGGGTGCTGGTAAGACCACCACTTGTGGCAAGTTGGCGTTGAAGTTGCGTCGCGACAAGCGCAATCCGCTGTTGGTTCCGGCTGACGTTTACCGCCCCGCAGCGATTGAGCAGTTGAAAACCCTCGGCCGTCAGATTAACGTCGAGGTGTTTGATTCTCAAACCGGGCAGGATCCGGTTGATATTTGCACCCGCGCTCGTGAATATGCCGAGCTCAATGGGTTTGATACACTGATTTTAGATACCGCTGGTCGTTTGCACATCGACTCTGAGTTGATGGGCGAGTTGAAGCGGATTGTCGCTAATGTTGCTCCGCAGGAGATTCTGTTTGTCGCTGATGCGATGACCGGTCAGGATGCGGTGACTGTGGCGGCGAGTTTTGATGAGCAGTTACCTTTGACCGGCGTGGTTCTGACCAAGCTGGACGGTGACGCTCGTGGCGGTGCGGCCCTGTCGATTCGGGCAGTCACCGGTAAGCCGATCAAGTTGGTCGGTATGGGCGAGAAGTTAGACGCCCTGGAACAGTTTCATCCCGATCGGATGGCCCAGCGGATTCTCGGCATGGGGGATGTCCTCAGCCTGATCGAGAAGGCCCAGTCGGCGGTCGACGAGGATGATGCGGCGGCGATGGAAAAGGCGCTGCGCAAGGATGGCTTCACCTTAGAGACCTTCCTTGAGCAGATGCAGATGGTCAAGAAAATGGGTTCCATCGACTCGTTGCTGAAGATGATCCCTGGTGCCGGTAAAGCAATGAAACAGGCCAAAGGGATGCAGTTGCCGGAAGACGAGCTGAAAAAAATCGAGGCGATTATCCGCTCGATGACAGCGAAAGAACGGCTCGATCACAAAATCCTCAATGGCTCGCGCCGGTTGCGGATTGCTAACGGTAGTGGCACCCGGGTACAGGATGTCAATCAGTTACTCAAGCGTTTTGTTGAAGCGCAGAAAATGATGAAAAAGATGCAGAAGATGGGCCCCAAGGGGCTCAAAGGTATGCTCGGCCGAGGTGGTCAGCTTCCCTTTCAATAAGCGGAATAGAGAATCGAATTTCTACTATTCGAATACATAAAAAGAAGTTAGGTACCAGGAGGAAAAACAGTATGTCAGTAAAAATCAGGCTCGCCCGTGGTGGCGCAAAAAAGAAACCGGTTTATCGGGTTGTTGTCGCCGACGAGCGTTGCCCACGGGATGGCCGTTTTATTGAGCAACTGGGACAGTACGATCCGTCTCAGGAGCAGTCCCTGCTGAACTTTCAGGAAGAGCGCGCCCTTGAGTGGCTCAACAAGGGTGCTCAGCCGACCGATACAGTTCGCCGGTTGCTGCGTGGCGCCGGTGTCTGGGCCAAGTTCAAGGCGAAGGCGCCAGCTGAAGCCTAACGCCTGACTGGTCCGAATCCGGGGCAACGGGCCCCTATCCACCCGGAGGATGACCCATGAAAGACCTGATCGAGTTTATCGCCAAGTCTCTGGTCGAAAAGCCTGACGAGATTGTAATCTCTGAGGAAGAGGCCGAAGATGGAACTGTTCTCGTCAAGTTGGCAGCTGCCCAGGAAGATATGGGGCGGATCATTGGCAAACAGGGGCGCAACGCGAAAGCGATGCGAACGCTGTTAAATGCCAAGGCGACCCGCGAAAATCGTCGCGCATCGCTGCAGATCATGGAATAGTCCAGACTCGGGTCGGTTTTGAGAGTAGGGTAGATGGACAACCGATCAGAGTCGTTGTTGGAAATCGGTAAAATAATCGGTACACACGGTTTGCGGGGCGACCTCAAGATTCGCTTGCATTCCGGTGAGCCCGATATTTTACTGGCAACAGAGCAAATATTTTTACACCTGCCATCAGGTGAACGTTTGACGGCCAAGCCGGTTCGGAAGACGGTGCACAAAGGGCAGGTTTTGTTGCGTTTGCAGGACTTCGAATCGATCAATCTGGTCGAGCATATGATCGGCGGGCAGGTTCTGCTGCCGGAAGATCAGTTGCCCGAGCTGGGTGATGATGAGTTTTACTGGACTCAACTAAAAGGTTTGCAGGTTGTTGATCAGGAGCGCGGGTTGATCGGGACACTGCAGGATATGTTCACCACCGCAGCCCATGACACATACGTGGTGAAGGGGGAGTACGGCGAAGTCCTAATCCCCGCCGTGACTCAATTTATACTGGAGATCGATCTTCAGCAGCAGGTTGTGAATGTAGACCTGCCTGAAGGGTTGATCCCGCAAGAACAATGATCTTTGATGTTTTGACCCTGTTCCCCGGCATGTTCGACTCGCCGTTGCAGGAGAGTATTCTCGGTCGTGCCATCAAGCAGCAGCTGCTGCAGGTTCGCGCACACAATCTGCGAAACTGGGCAGAAGGCAAGCACCTGACCACCGATGACACCCCTTACGGTGGTGGCGACGGAATGGTGATGAAGCCGGAACCGATTGCTCGGGCAATAGCGGAACTGAAGCAGCAAACGCCGCAGGCGAAAGTGTTGATGATGACGCCGCAGGGTGTGCCGTTTAAGCAGCAGCACGCCAGAGAATTAGCGCAAGAAGATGGCCTGATTTTTCTCTGTGGCCGCTACGAAGGGTTTGATGAGCGGATTCGGCAATCTATAGTTGATGCCGAATATTCCCTCGGAGACTTTGTTCTGACCGGTGGTGAGTTACCGGCAATGGTGATGATAGACGCCATCTCGCGCTATCTGCCTGGGGTGCTTGGTAGTCAGGGCAGCGCTGAAAGCGATTCGTTTTCGGATGGGCTGCTGGAGTACCCGCAGTATACGCGGCCGGCGGTTTTTAACGGAATGGACGTGCCTGCAGTGTTGCTTTCCGGAGACCATGGAAAGGTTGCTCGCTGGCGGCGCGAACAGCAGTTATTGCGAACTTGGCAACGTCGACCCGAGTTGTTGGAACAGATAGAACTAAGCAAGGAAGATAAACAGATTCTGGCGCTTTTGAAGCAGGCGACTGAATCTGAAAAATAGGATAAGAGCAGGGCTCACCTGCAATCAAATAACAGAAGAGACCGTATTTATAGAAAAACGGAATTGATACGTCGAGGAGAAAAAAGATGAACATCATCGATCAGTTGGAAATGGAACAACAGAAAAAAGATATCCCGGTTTTCAAGGCTGGCGATACTCTTAAGGTCCACGTAAAAATTACTGAGGGCGACAAGCAGCGGATCCAGGTTTATCAGGGTGTCTGCATCAAGCGGATGAACCGTGGCATCGCATCCTCTTACACCGTGCGCAAAATTTCTGGCGGCGTTGGCGTTGAGCGGATTTTCCCGCTGCACTCACCAAACATCGACAAAATTGAAGTTGTCCGCATGGGTCGCGTTCGGCGCGCCAAGCTTTACTACCTGCGTAACCTGCGCGGTAAGGCTGCTCGGATTACCGAAAAGCGTTTTGCCTGATCAGTCAGTATTGGTTAAGATAAGCCCCCAGCAAATGTTGGGGGCTTTTTTTTTCATTTTTTCAGATGCCGATGGTGATCGATGAGTAATCTGCAGCTGTTTGACGACGACAAGGTTTCAACGCTCTATTTTGAGGAACAGGCTCGGCTGAAAGGGTTTCGTTCAATCGCTGGAATCGATGAGGCCGGCCGCGGACCGCTGGCAGGCCCGGTGGTCGCTGCGGCGGTGATTCTGCCACTGGGGTTTGAATTGCTCGGCTTGACCGATTCCAAGAAGCTGAGTGAAAAACAACGTGATCGATTTTATCCTTTGATTTGTGACCAGGCGCGCGCCTACGGTATCGGAGTGGCTACCGCCGCAGAGATTGATCAGATCAATATTCTGCAGGCCACTTTGTTGGCCATGCAGCGTGCGATCAGCAGGTTGTCACAAGTGCCCGATCATCTGTTAATCGATGGCATCACGCCGTTGCCGCTCGATATTTCTCAGCAGACGCTCAAGAAGGGCGACAGTCGTTCCCTGTCTGTGGCTGCGGCCTCGGTCATTGCCAAAGTGGTGCGAGATCGGATCATGTACAGTCTCGACAAGCAACAGCCGGGCTACGGGTTTGCAAAACATAAAGGGTACGGGACCGCACAGCACCGGCAGGCGATCGCTGATCTGAAGCCGGGGCGTCACCACCGCACCAGCTTTGCCGGAGTCAAGGAGCACTTGGGCGCATGACGAAAACGCGGCTGGCTTTAGGGCAATGGGGGGAAGAGCAGGCGGTGAATTATCTTCGCAAGCAGGGGCTGAAGATTCTGGCCCGCAATTATCGCGCCCCGGTCGGTGAAATCGATATTATTGCCTGCAGCAAAAAAGAGCTTTTGTTTGTTGAGGTGAAAACCCGTCGCGGCACCGGTTTCGGTTTGCCACAGGAAGCGGTCGGCAGCCGCAAGCAGCAGCAGATAATTCGCACTGCGCAGTGGTATCTGCAGCAGGAAAAAACCGGTAAATTACAGCCCCGATTTGATGTTGTGGCAATTCTGTGCCAGAGTGAAGAGAGCGTGACGATTCAGCATTTGCCGAACGCCTTTGGTTTGGCTGATTGATAAGGGAGAGGATATGTCTGAGATGTCGATTGATCTGGCCAGCTACGGCATGCTGCGCCTCGGAGTGGCGACGCCGGAACTGCGTGTTGCCGACGTCGATTTCAATCTCGCGGAGATTTGCCAAATCAGCAGGAAGGCGAGTCAGCAACAGTGCCACTTGCTCCTGTTCCCGGAACTTTGTTTAACCGGCTACACCTGTGCCGATCTGTTTTTTCAACAACCTTTACAACGCAAAGTCGAGCAGGCTCTGATTGAGCTGGCCAGTTTCAGCGCTACCGAAAAAATGGCTTTGGTGGTCGGCGCTCCTCTGTCGGTCAGTGGTCGGATGTTCAATTGTGCGGTGTTGATTGCCAACGGTGAAATTTGTGGTGCGGTGCCGAAAACCTATCTGCCGAACAGCGGTGAGTTTTACGAGCAGCGCTGGTTCTGTTCGGCCCGCGAACGGAGCAGCAACTACCTGCTGATTAATAACCAGCAGATTCCGTTCGGCGATGACCTGCTGTTCCGCGCTGATGATTTTCCCGACTGCCAGATCGGGATCGAAATCTGTGAAGATGGTTGGGCGGTGGCGCCGCCGAGTGGCTCGCAGGCATTGGTTGGTGCGACCCTGCTGCTCAATCTTTCCGCCAGCCCGGAAATCCTCGGCAAGCAGGCTTACCGTCAGGCTCTGGTGGCATCCCAGTCCGCACGCTGCTTGGCCGCATACGCGTACGCTTCAGCCGGGCCGAACGAATCGAGTACCGATCTGGTCTTCTCTGGCCACTCACTGATTGCCGAAAATGGTCAGATTCTTGCGGAGACCGAACGTTTTCAGTTTGACAGCCAGCTGGCTGTTGCTGATATCGACGTTGAACGGCTGGTTGGTGAGCGCCAGCGCAACAGCAGTTTTGCCAACGGCCACCCGGAGCACAACTTCCGCATTCAGGCGTTTCGCTTCAGTCCGCAGCCGGTGTCAGATTTGCGTCGACCATTAGCCAGAACCCCATTCGTGCCTCCGGATGACGCGGAGCGTAACGCTCGTTGTCAGGAAATCTTCCAATTACAGACCAGCGGCCTGGCTAAGCGTTTGCGGCATACCGGCAGTCAGC
>CALZLE010000093.1 GCA_945788205.1 uncultured Desulfuromonadales bacterium | reverse complement strand
GTTGTGGCGGCGTTGATAAAGACCGGTAAGGTAGAAAAGACCCACTTTTCACCGTCCCAACAGACATCTCTGTTAATCGGTTGCTCAGGATTTGTGACCACTTCGCAAATGCCGGAAAGGGAATAACCCCGATAAATCTGAGTGACCAGGCAGTCTTTTCCTTCGACTTTAATCCAGCTTTTTGGTTCGACTTTTGGATGGTTTTTTTTTGTGATCATGGTTGTTTTCCTTACACGCAAGGTGTCGAAAATCTTTCAACAATGAGCATGAAACAGTGGTCGACGACGATCTTGTTCATATCTTAGCTGGTAAATATTAACAGCTTCCCTCGTCAGAGTAAAGTTTGTTGATATATACTCTATGGTAATGGTGATAGCTTGATAACAGTCATGGTTGTAAACCATCTACCGCCTATAACCTGGAGAAGTTAAAATGGTTGACCCGCGATTAAGGGCACAGCAAACTATTTTGAAAATAGTGAGAAATGCCAGCGAGGCAGATTGATGAAAAATGTAACAAATCAGCATGGTGCTGCCCTGATGGGGGTTCTGGTCGCCGTTGTGATTCTCGGGCTGATGTCGGGGATTGCTGGTGCGTCCTGGAAGACGATCGTTCAACGGGCCAAAGAGGAAGAGTTGCTCTGGCGTGGCAATCAGTATCGCAAGGCGATTGAATCTTATTACCAAAGTGTGCAGGCCGGGACAACGGCCGCTTTGCCGACGTCACTCGAGGCTCTGGTTAAAGACGCTCGGTCGGTTGCACCGCAACGTCATTTACGCAGACTTTATCCCGATCCGATGACCGGTGAAGATTGGGAAGTCGTCAAGGATCCGGCGGGAAAAATCACCGGAGTGCGCAGCAGTAGTACGCTTGAGCCTTTTAAACGGGATGGGTTTTCCGAAGAGAACAAGGACTTTGCCGGAAAAAATTCCTACAGTGAGTGGTCGTTCGAATTCGACGTCGCCGCAGCGGCTAAAAAAGCGAAGGGGACAACAAGCACAACACCCAACACGAAGACAGCGAACTAGTTATTCCTCGCAACCTGTTTGAAAAAGGGCTGTCCGGTTTTTGGACAGCCCTTTTGATTAACTCTGCACTTCAATTTCTGCTTGTTCGGCAAGCTTGTCTTTTAACCCGAACAGTTTGCGGATATCTTCCAGAATCAGATAAAGTGCCGGAATCAGCAGCAGGATAATTCCAGTGCCGAACAGAATGCCGAAACCGAGGGAGATTGCCATCGGGATCAGGAATTTTGCTTGCACACTGGTTTCGAGAATCATCGGCATCAGACCAAAAAAAGTGGTTAGAGAGGTTAGGACGATCGGTCGAAAACGCCGGGACCCGGCAGCGACCAGCGCATCGTAGAGCGGCATCCCCGCAATCCGGTTGCGATTGGCTTTATCGATCAACAGCAGCGAATCGTTGACGACCACGCCGGAAAGCGCCACCAAGCCGAACAGACTGAGCAGGCTCAGGTTGTAGCCCATAATAATGTGACCAAGCACCGCACCGATCATACCGAAGGGGATCGCAGTCATAATCAACAGCGGCTGAGTGTAGCTGCGAAAGGGGATCGCCAGCAGAATGAACATGGCGATCAGTGCCAGCCGGAAGCCGCTCATCATGCTGCCGACCGATTCGCGGCGCTCCTTCTCCTCCCCCTCCATGTCCCAGGACAGGCCGGGATAGTCGCCCACCAGCTCTGGCAGCAGGTTCTGCTGCAGATCGTCGATGATATCCTGCGCCGGAGTTTTCTCGGTGTCGGCACTGGCTGAGACGTTGATCACCCGTTTCCGGTCGGTGCGCTTGATCTCGGAAAAACCGAGCCCTTCGATGACCTCTGCAGCCTGGGCAAGCGGGATCTCCAGCCCGCTCGGGGTACGGATGCGCATCTGTTCGAAATTCCAGAGCATCTTGCGGTCGGATTCCGGGTAGCGGACCATCACTTTGATTTCATTGCGTCCTCTTTGCAGCCGCAGGGCTTCAGCGCCATGGAATGCCGCGCGGACCTGGCGGCCCAGCTCTGTTTCCGTAATTCCGAGGGTGCGGGCCGCCGGTTTCAGTTTCAGTTTGATTTCCTGCTTGCCGCGCGCATAAGTGTCCTCGATGTCGGTCACGCCCTGGTATTCACTCAGTACCGCGCGGATCCGGTCAGAGGCCTTTTCCAGGACAGTAAAATCCTGATGGGCCAACTGAACATCGATGTTGGCCCCCATGCGCACCAGATTGGAGCGGAAGGTCAGAGAATCAACGCCGGGGATTTCACCGATTTTTTCCCGCCAGACGGTAGAGATCTCTGTCGCCGGGATGTTGCGCTGCTCGCTCTTGGTCAGATACATGGCGATGTTACTCATGTGCGAGGCCGTGACGCTGCGTCCGCCACCGGGACCGCCGCCAGGGATGTTGCCACCGACCACCGAGTAAACATTGCGCAGAATGGAGCCTTCTGTGGCTCTTTCCGCGTCATAATCGGCAACGGTCTCCAGCCCTTTCTGCAGGATCAGCTCGGTGATCCGCCCGGTTTCCTCGATCGGCACACCGCGGTTCATCTGCAGCGCAACAGTGATCCGGTCGCCGTCCACCTCCGGCATGAAGGTGCGCTTAATCAGGCCGGTTTTGACCGCGCCGACGGTCAGCAGCAACATGCAGATGCCGATCGCCAGCGAGGCGTAGCGGTAGTTCAGGTTGAGTTGCAGGATTCGGTTGTATGGCCCGGCGACAAACTTATCCAGGCCGGAGCCGAACAGGCGACGAACGCGATCGACTCGACCGAGAATGCCACCATTTTCCTGCCGTGGTTTGCCGCCGCTTAAGTGCGCTGGCAGCACCAGTAAAGATTCAATCAGTGAGGCGACCAGCAAGGCAATGACAATAATCGGAATGACGCGGATGAATTTGCCCATCATGCCGGAAACAAAAACCAGCGGTAAAAAGGCCGCCACCGTGGTGAGGATCGCATAAGTGACTGGCACCGCCACTTCGAGGGTCCCGTCGATGGCTGCTTTGCGGTATGGTTTTCCCTGCTGACGATGCTCGAAAATATTTTCGCCGACGACGATGGCGTCATCGACCAGAATCCCGAGCGCCAGAATAAAGGCGAACAGGGATATCATGTTGATGGAAACCCCGAGCCAGGGCATGAACAGTAGCGTGCCGAGAAACGAAATCGGGATGCCGAGCATGACCCAGCCGGCGAGGCGAATTTCGAGGAACAGGCCGAGAATGATGACAACCAGCATCAGACCGAGCAGAGCGTTCTTTTCCAGCAAACCCATCCGACTATTGAAGATTTCCGTCGTGTCGTTCCAGATCGACAGGTTCAGGCTGTCCGGCAGTTGCTGCTGTTTGTTTTGAACATAGTCGAGCACTTTTTTGGAAATGTCGGTCGGCTTCTGCTCGCCGATGCGGAACACCTTGACCATCGCTGCCGGCTGTCCGTCGAACTTGCCGTAGGTTTCGCTGTCGGCGAAGCCGTCGACCACGTTGGCGATATCACCCAACCGCACCTCGCTGCCATCCGCCCGGTCGATGATGACGATGTCGGCGTACTCCGGTCCCCAGTAGCGGCGCTCCTTGGTGCGCAGCAGGATCTCGCCGCCACTGGTTTTGACAGTGCCGCCCGGCAGGTCGAGGGAGGCAGCGCGAATGCGTGCTGCGACCTGGTCAAGGGTCAGTTTGTAGCGCTGCAGGGTCGCTTCAGGAATTTCCACGGTGATCTCGAACGGCCGCACGCCGCTCAAATCAACCTGAGTGATGTTTTCCAGTTCCAGCAGCTCGTCGCGAATCAGTTCGGCCTGCTCACGCAGCACCTGTTCGCCGGCGCCGCCGTAGACCACTGCCGATATTACCTCGCGGCGATTGGAGAGTTTGCTGATAATCGGTTTTTCGGCATCTTCGGGAAAGGTGGTGATCCGGTCGACTTCGCTCTTGATGTCCTGCAGCACCTCGTCGACATCCTCATCGGCATAAACCTCGGCGGTCACCGATCCCGAACCTTCATTGGCGGAGGCGCGGATCTGTTTGATGCCGTCGACCGCGGTGAGGTTTTCTTCGATCTTCAGGATGATACCTTCCTCAACCTCTTCCGGGCCGGCGCCAGGATAAGCGACCGAAACCGAAACCATATCGAGGTTGACCTCCGGGAAAATCTCCTGTTTGATCTTCGGCGCCATGATCAGGCCGCCGAGGATCAGCGCCAGCATCAGCAGGTTGGCGGCCACATGGTTGTGGGCCATCCACTTGACGGCGCCGTTCATGGTTGGGGCTCCGTTTGACTCGGCAGGAGCACCGGCCGTAGCAACAGGCCGTCCGCCGCGCCGGAGAGGGTGGTCATGACCAGCCGTTCGCCGGCGTTGACGCCTGCCTCAATCAGCAGGTGCTGCTGCTCGCGGCGCAGAATCTTCACCGGCCGCAGCCGCAGCCGGTTCTGCTCATCGGCGATCCACACCTGCTGTCCGGTGCGCAATGCCTCGCGGGGGATGCGGATCAACTGGTCACGCCGTTCGCCGAGAAGTTGCAGGGTGACGAACTGGCCGTTGTGAAGCACCGGTCCGTTGTTTTTGCCGGTCAAGCGATAGGGGTCCTCGACCGCCACCACCACCGTGGCCATACGGCTGTCGCCGGAAATTTCGCCGCGGCTGCGGATGATGCGCCCCTGCCAGCGAACAGTCGGGCCGTCAGGCAGGCTGATCAGCGCCTCTGAACCTGGCTCGCCGGAGCCGGCGGTGGGAATCTGTAGCCAGCGCAGTTCATCGATCGGCAGCGGCACCTGGAGCTCCGCACGGTCGGTGCCGGAAAAGGTGCCGATGCTGGTGCCGGCCCGCAGGTACTGTCCCAGGTCGACCTGTTCCTGGCGAATGCGGCCGTTAAAGGGGGCTTTAAGTTCGGTGCGCTGCAGGTTCAGAACGGCCTGTTGCAGGTTAGCCTGGGCGGCGGTCAGGTTGGCCTGTTCCTGTTGCAGCTGGATTTCGCGGATCACCAGCGGCCCCGGTTCCCCTTTGTCGGGCAGCTCGATTCGTTGCCACTCCTGCAGGGCCACCCGAGCGCGCTCCTGCTCGATGCGTAAGGCCACCTCGGCGCGGGCGACCTCGGCGAGGGCGCGCTGTTGGGCCAGCTGGAAATCATAAGGTTCGATCTTCAGCAGGGATTCTCCTGCTCGGAAGCGGCCGCCACTGACCAACTGCGGCGCCAGCCAGATCACCTTGCCGCTCACTTCCGGGACCAGCGAGATCTCCTGTTCCGCCGCCACCGTCCCGGTGGCGTGGACTCTGATCTGATGCGGTTTGCTCTGCAGCTCGATGACATCGACCAGGGTGCCGAGCTGTTTCGGCTGCTGCCGCTGTGGCTTCTGTTTCAATTTGCTTATTGCGATAAAGCCGCCGACTCCGAGCATCAGGATCAGCAGCGGAAGGATGATTTTCAGGGCGGTCCGCGATTTGTTAATTTCTGTCATCTATTGATCCTCTGTCTTGTTGAGGTCGTTACGTTGTTTGACCTGCTCCTCGGCCATCCAGCTGCCGCCTAACGCGCGGGCTAAACTGATCCGGTCCGAGATCAGCTGACGGCGGGCGGTCAGCAAACGGCTGGCAGCGTCGATATCGGACTGCTGGGCTGTGAGCACCGGCAGGTAGTCGCTCAACCCCTGTAGGTAGTTGTCAAGCGAAAGTCGCAGCGCCGCGTCGCTGGCGTTGCTGAGCGATTGAAGAGCCGTTATCCGGCTTTCGGTGGCCCGGTTGTTGACCAGTGCGTCTTCCACCTCCTTGAAAGCGGCCAGTGCCGTTTGGCGATAGAGGGCCAGGCTCTCTTCGAAGCGGGCGCGGGTCCTGGCCACTTCAGCCTTGCGCCGGCCGCCGTCATAGAGTGGTTGCAGGAGATTGAGGGTCAGACTCCAGATGCGTCCTTCAATCAGACCGGTACTGAAGTCCCTGCTCGATTCGCCGTAATTGCCGAGCAGATTGAAGGAGGGGAAACGGTCGGCGATAGCGGCGGCGATCCGTTGGTCGTTTGCCTTGACCCGTTGCAGGGCCGCCATGATATCGGGGCGGAAGCTCAACAGGTTCGCCGGAATGCCGGCCGGAAAGGCCTCCGGGGCCGGTGGCAGTTCGGTCAGTGAACCGTTGTCGCTGCCGTCCGGGTAGCGACCGAGCAGCAGCGACAAACCATGCTCGGCAATGGCCAGGTTCGCCTCGAATTGGGGCCTGGATGATTCGATGGCGGCCAGATTCTGCCGGGCCTGGTAGATGTCGAGTGCTGAGACCAGCCCCCTGCGGTAACGGGTTTCCACCAGTTGCAGGGTTTCCGTGGCGGCGCCCGCCGCGCGCTCATTCAAGGCCAGCTGGGCGCGCTGTTCGACCGCCAGATAATAGAGATCTGCGACTTCGGCGGAAATGCTCAAGTAGAGCGTCTGGAGGTCACCGGCGCTCGCGGTCAGCTCCAGCTTGGCTGCACTGTGAATAGATTTCAGTTTGTTCCACAGGTCGACTTCGAAGCCTGCGGCGAGGGAAAGGCTTTCATTGCTGCCGGTGAAGTCCCCGGCGAAGCTCGGCGAGGATTCTCGTGTGCGCTGTGCTGAAAAATCGAGATTCGGTCGACGCTTGGCGCGCGCCTGAGCCATGCCCGCTTCCAGCTGCAGCAGTCTGGCGAAAGCCTGGGTCAGATCGAGGTTGGTCCTGAGGGCTTCATCGATCAGGGCCGATAACTGCGGATCGGCAAAGCGGAGCCACCATTTGGCGGTCGGTGTCTCGACAGTGTCGGTCGCAGGTGCTTCGGCATAGGTCGTTGGCAGGGAGATCCCAAGACCGACCGGCTGCGGTCGATGCAGAGAACAGCCAGTGACGCAGAGCAGGATGAAGCTGGAGATGGTCAGTACTGTCCACCCTTTCATGGCGCCTCCAGTCCGCTGGTGACAAAATTAATCAGCTCTTTTGCCAGCTCGTCTGCCGACAACATTTCCGGAAGGCCCGGAACCATCTGATCCGGGCGTAGATTGCTGCTCATCGCGTGACCCATTGTCCCCAAGGTGAATTGCAGGCGGGTCATCAGGATATTAGCGGGTAGTTCCGGTAGAGCTTTTTGCAGACCGGTAAACAGCAATTTAAAGATCGGCAGAATTTGTTGGATAAAATAGATCCGTACCGTCTCGTCCGGTTCACTCAGCGACCGACCGATCAGGGCGATAAAGTCTTTGGCCCCTGGGCCAGAATTGCGAAAGTCGAGTGTCGGTTTGATGAATGCGTGCAGCAGATCTTTTGCTACAGGTGGCTTATTGTCCGCCTCCGCCTGGGCCAGCACGGCCTCAATTTTTTGTTGCCGAATGTTGTTTAATGGGAGCAGGTGCCGGGAAATGACCGCCTGCAACAGCTCCTCCTTGGTCCCGAAGTGATAATTGACGGCGGCCAGATTGACGTTCGCCTGCTCGGTTAAAGTTCGTAGCGAGGTCAGATGGAAACCGTCTCGGGCAAAGAGTTGCGTGGCGGTGTCCATGATTCGGGTTTTTGTGTCTGCGTGTGACATGCGCAATCCTAAATAAGAGTTATACAGTTAGTTTAAACACTCGTTTGAATCCTTTGTCAACGTGCTGCAACGAATATTTATTGATTGCAACATTTTTGTGCACAGTAACTGTCCAGCTATCCATATTTGTGCACAAATAATAACCAGAGAAAGCCTTTTCTTTTGCTTTATTCATTCTAAATCAGTGGCTTATGGAGTTGGCACGCGCCCTGCTATATAGGAGTTGAGCCACGCGATTGAGCGGGCATAGATTTAAATTCACAGTCGTCGAAACAAAGATGTTTCGCTGTTACGACTGTAAAGGGCAACGGCGCTCTTAACTTCGGAGGAATGAATCAACGAAGTTAAGAGCGCCTTTTTATTTTATGACCTCTGGAAAGGAAACGAACGAATGAAAAAAATCGAATGCATTATCAAACCTTTCAAGCTGGACGATGTGAAGTCGGCTCTCTGTGATCTGGGTATCACCGGCATGACCGTCAGTGAAGTCCGTGGTTTTGGTCGCCAGAAAGGCCATACCGAGCTGTACCGCGGCGCTGAATACCAGATTGATTTCATCCCTAAAGTTAAGCTGGAATTGGTGGTTGCTGCCGATCAGGTTGATGAGGTGGTTGCTGCAGTTCAGCGTGAAGCCTGCACCGGACGGATCGGTGACGGTAAAATTTTCGTTCGCGCCGTTGAGCAGTGTATCCGTATCCGGACCGGCGAAACCGGGACCGATTCTCTCTAAACCTTAATCGACTTCAATTGAACGCATAAAAGGAGATTTAACAACATGCAGAAATTTACTTCTATCCTGGTTGCCGGCCTGCTGCTCGGTCTTCCTGCTCTGGCCCTCGCTGAAGAGGCTCCGGTTTCGGAGCTGACTTATGTTCTCAACTCTTTCTCTTTCCTGGTGATGGGGATCCTGGTTATGTGGATGGCGGCTGGTTTTGCCATGCTCGAATCGGGTCTGGTTCGCGCTAAAAACACCGCGACCATCTGTCTGAAGAACATCTCGCTGTTCGGTATTGCCGGTATCCTCTTCTACATCACCGGTTACAATCTGATGTACGCTGGTGTTGACGGTGGTTTCATGGGGTCTTTCGGGCTCTGGGCTGCTGACGATGCCGCTGCTCTGGCTGGTGACTACTCCGGTGGTTACTCGGCCGCTTCCGACTGGTTCTTCCAGATGGTCTTCTGTGGCGCCGCCTGTTCGGTTGTTTCCGGTTGTGTCGCTGAGCGGATCAAACTCTGGTCGTTCCTCGCTTTCGCCGCTGTTCTCTGTGGCGTCATCTACCCAATCCAAGGCTCCTGGGGTTGGGGCGGCGGCTGGTTGTCGGAAATGGGTTTCTCCGACTACGCCGGTTCCACCATCGTTCACTCGGTCGGCGGCTGGGCTGCTCTGACCGGTGCAATCATCCTCGGCGCACGTAAAGGCAAGTATGGTAAAGACGGTCGTGTTAACCCGATCCCGGGTGCCAACATTCCGATGGCGACCCTCGGTACTTTCGTTCTCTGGATGGGCTGGTATGGCTTCAACGGTGGTTCGGTGCTGGCTCTGGGTGACGCTGCTTCGGTTATCGAGATGGGTAACGTTATGGTCAACACCAACATGGCTGCCTGTGGCGGTATGATCGCTGCGATGATCATGGTTCAGGTTATGTACAAGAAAGTTGACGTCACCATGGGTCTCAACGGTGCCCTGGCTGGTCTGGTTTCGATCACTGCTGGCCCGGCAACTCCGAGCCTCGGTGCTGCAACCCTGATCGGTGCTGTTGGTGGTGTGCTGGTTGTCCTCGCAGTTCCTTTCTTTGACAAGCTGAAGATTGACGACGTTGTTGGTGCTCTCTCGGTTCACTTGGTCTGCGGTATCTGGGGTACCCTCGCTGTGCCAATCACCGATAGCGAAGCCAGCTTCGTCACCCAGCTGATCGGTGTTGTCGCGACTGGCGCCTTCGTCATGGTGACTAGCTCGATCGTCTGGCTGGTCCTGAAGTACACCATCGGCATCCGCGTTAGCGAAGAAGAAGAGATGATCGGTTGCGACATGAGTGAAATCGGCATGGAAGCCTACCCGGACTTCCAGTCGGTCAGCATCGGCGGTGGTAGCGGCGTTCTTGGTCAGCAGATGGCCGCTTCAATGGCGGCGAAAGTGGCCAAACCGGTCAAGCAAAATTAAAATCAATATTATACGCTGGCAGTCCGATGGGGGCTGCCAGTTTTTTTG
>CALZLE010000092.1 GCA_945788205.1 uncultured Desulfuromonadales bacterium | reverse complement strand
GTTTGTATTTGTGGCTGAGTTGTCGGAGAAAAATAATAAAAATATGAAATTTTTTTTCAAGGAACAGATTTATTCTGTTTTTAGAACGGGATATTAAGTCTGGATAAAAAACTTTACTTTGGCGAAAACGTTAAGCTTACAAATTTAATTGCTCTGCTTGCTTTGCTGGAGTCCTCCTCTTTTATGATTGCGCTATGCAATAGCTCCGACCTATCCTCTGCCCATGCCTGTATTTATTAACGAAAAAAATGATGTTTATTTGACCTTGCGTGAACTTTTACAGTGCCGGATTCCCGCTGCTCCTCCTGCCTATTTGAAACAGTTGTTAAAAAAGGGGAAAGTTCGCGGAACTCAAGGTTGCTTAACGGGGGATGAGTGTTTGCAAGTCGGTGATTCGATTGAGCTGCCCGATAGCGGTCGGTTACTCGAATTGCTTGCCGTTCAGGATGCAGAGTTGACACCGTTGCAGGTGTTATATGAATCACGTGAAATTCTGGTGGTTGATAAACCGGCTGGTTTGGCAATCCACGGCAGCCAGGGGCACGAAAGTGACAACCTCACCGCGCGTGTCGAAATGTTGCTGGCGGACCGAGGGCAGAAATTTAAAGTTGCACCAGTTCATCGGCTCGATCTGGAGACCTCCGGGCCGGTACTGTTCGGCAAAGGCAAACAGGCCTGTGGTCGTTTGGGGCAGTTGTTTATGCGCCGCGAAGTGGAAAAATACTACCAGGCTCTGGTTCTTGGAAAAACTGCCGGGAGTGGACGGTTGGATTCAATTGTCAGCGCAAAAGGGAAGGAAAAACAGGCGCGCACAGATTTTAGAGCCATTGTTCGCAACGAGCAGGCCTCGTTGCTGGAAGTCCAACTGCATACCGGGCGCCAGCATCAGATCCGTTGTCAACTCGCAGACCAGGGCCACCCGTTGTTTGGTGATGCGCGCTATCGTGGTCCCTGTCCGGCAGAGTTACCACGGCTGTTTCTGCACTGCTGCCGCCTCGCCTTTACCGATCCCTATAGTGGCGCCCCGATTGCCATCGAATCTCCATTACCGGTTGAGCTGGCGGAGTTTTTACCGCAAGTCGGAATCAATCTTTAGCTTCACGAATCGGTTTTATCTCTTCGAGGGTCTCTTCCACCAGCGGAAGAATTCCGCGTACAATTATTTCGATCCCTGTCACCGTTGGATGAATGCCATCGGCCTGATTCAAGCTTGGTTCCCCAGCAACCCCAGCCAGAAAAAATGGATAAAAGGGGACGCTGTGTTGTCGCGCCAGTTCGGGATAGATACGGTCGAACTTGGTATAATACTCTTCACCCAGGTTGCGAGGCGCTTTCATGCCGGTCAGTAGGGCTTGAATTCCCTTCTCACGCAGGCGATAGAGGAGACTACTTAGGTTCTGCCGGGTTTGTTCTGGGCGCAGGCCGCGAAGCGCATCGTTGGCGCCCAGTTCGATGAGAACCAGATCGGGCTGTTCGGCCAGCGACCAGTCAAGGCGCGCCAGACCCCCTGCACTGGTGTCACCGGAGATCCCGGCATTGATCACCTTTACCTGATGCTTGCGGTGTTTCAGCGCGGTTTCAAGTTGTGCCGGAAAGGCCGTTTGCTGCGACAATCCGTAACCAACGGTTAAACTGTCACCGAGCACAAGGATGCGCAGCTCTTTGGCGGAAGAGTTGCCAGCGCCGATCAGCAGGAGAACGAAAAGTAAAAAGATAACGGGAGATTTCATGATTGATCCAATTGTTGAAATAAAACAGCTGAATTTAAGTCTAGTGGGCGGCGCTGGTCGGGTCAACATTTTGCGCTCTGTTGACCTGCAGGTTGTCGCCGGAGAGACGGTGAGTATCGTCGGTCCATCGGGGGCCGGGAAAACCAGTCTGTTGATGGTCTTGTCGGGGCTGGAGCAGGCCGACTCCGGACTGATCTCAGTATCCGGTGTCGATCTGCGCCAGTTGAATGAGGACGAATTGGCCCGCTTCCGTCGCTCGCAGGTCGGAATTGTTTTTCAGTCGTTCCATCTGGTGCCAACCATGACGGCGCTGGAAAATGTCGCCCTGCCGCTGGAGTTCGCCGGTGTTGATGATGCTCTTGATCGTGCTGCAGAAGCCTTGGCCGTAACCGGGTTGAAACAACGTCAAGACCATTTTCCGGGACAGCTTTCCGGTGGTGAGCAGCAGCGGGTTGCTCTGGCACGGGCTTTTGTCGCCCGGCCAAAATTGATTCTGGCTGATGAACCGACCGGTAACCTCGACCGTGAAACTGGCGAGATGGTGATGGAACTGCTGTTCGGTCTGCAACAGGAGTTTGGAACCACACTGATTCTGGTGACTCACGACCCGCAACTGGCGGCGCGCTGCCAGCGCACGGTGCGGATGGCCGACGGTAAATTTCAGCCATTAGCCGAGGCGGTCGCGTGAACCGAGCAGCGGTTATTCGACAGGCCTTGCGCTTGGTGAGGCGAGAATTGCGTGGTGGGCTGCGTGGTTTCGGGGTGTTTCTGGCCTGCCTGTTCCTCGGTGTTTTTGCCATCAGCGCCATCGGCAGTTTCAGCGCCGCTGCGCGCTCCGGTCTATTGGCCGACGCCAGTGCCTTGCTCGGCGGCGATCTGGAGGTTCGGCTTTCGCAGCGCCCGCTGAACAGCGAGCAACGTGCCTTCCTCAATCAACAGGGTCTGCTTTCCGAGGTCCTCGAACTGCGAACCATGGCAGCAACTCTGGTGGGCGAGCAGCGAGCGCTGGTTGAGTTGAAGGCGGTCGATGGCAGCTATCCTCTCTACGGGCAGTTACCGCTGGAACCAGCGCAGTCTCTCGACAGAGCCCTGGCCGGGGCAGGGATTAATTTTGGTGCTTTGGTCGAGCAGAGTTTTCTGCAGCGGTTCGCCATCGAAATTGGCGATCAGGTGCAAGTTGGCAAAGCAGTGTTCACGGTTCGCGGTGTGTTACTGACAGAACCGGATCGGACTGTGCGGGCTTTTCATCTTGGCCCGCGGTTGCTGGTCAGTCGAGCTGGGCTCTCTGCCTCTGAGTTGCTTCAGCCGGGGAGTTTGGTCACTTATCGTTATCGCTTGAAATTGGCCGATCGGCAGCAAGCTGATCGATTGCTTGAACTTCTGCCGCAGCGCTTTCCCGATGCCGGCTGGCGGCTGCGGAGCTGGCGGGAAGCTGCGCCGCGCGTCCGCTATTTTCTTGATCGGATGGGGACAAACCTGACCCTGCTCGGGCTCTGCGCGCTATTGGTCGGGGGCTTGGGAGTGTCCGGTGCAGTGCGTGGTTATTTGAACGGCAAGGTGCAACACATTGCCACGATGAAATGCCTCGGTGCTTCCAGTCGGGTTATTTTCACTGCCTATCTGTTGCAAGTTCTTCTGCTCGGCACCCTCGGTTCCGGAGCTGGTCTGCTCCTCGGGAGTTTGTCCCCCTGGGTGATTGCCCGGTTTTCAGGCAGTGGTTTGCCGATTCCACTACAGCTCGGTTTTTATCCGCAAGTCATGTTGGTGGCGGGTCTCTTCGGTTTTTTGATTGCGCTGCTTTTTTCTCTCAAAGAGTTGGGGATTGCCCGGCGGGTATCGCCAGCCATGCTGTTTCGTGGTTACGTTGAGAGTGGGCGAAAGGGGCCGGGAAAGAAAATCTGGCTAGCGATCACCGTCAGCGGGATTTTACTGGCAGCGGTTGCAGTGCTCAGTAGTGGTGACCGGCGTTTGGCTTGCTGGTTTATCCTGGGGGCCGCACTCTGTTTTCTGATATTTCGTTTTTTAGCCGCTGCTGTTATCCACCTTGCAAAATGGTTTCCCCGGCCGAAAAATCCCCAGCTGCGACTGGCCATTGCGAATATCAAGCGGCCCGGTGCCCCGGCGATCAGCATCATCTTTTCTTTGGGGCTTGGGCTGACGGCACTGGTGATGATTGCTCTGGTGCAGGCTAACCTCAACGATATGGTCAGTGACACCATCCCCAAAGAGGCACCGGCGTTCTTTTTTCTCGATCTTCAGTCTGATCAGGTTGCATTGTTTGAGGAGGCGCTTGCCGGGTATCCAGAGGCGCGCGTCGATCGCTCACCGACGCTGCGGGGACGGATCACGGCGATTGACGGAGTTCCGGTCGCAGCAGCACAGATCGATTCGAAGGTACGCTGGGCTGTCCGCGGTGATCGTTTTCTCAGTTATAATGCAACGATGCCAGCAGGCACCGAACTGAGTGCCGGGAACTGGTGGCCGGAAGATTACAATGGGCCACCGCAGTTATCACTGACGAGCGATCTGGCCGAAGGCTTCGGGGTGGATATCGGCGACAGCATTACAGTCAATATTCTGGGCCGCGAGGTGACCGCTGAAATTGCCAATTTGAGGATCGTTGACTGGTCATCACTGAAGCTCAATTTTGCCCTGTTGTTTGCTCCAGGCGTGTTGGAGGATGCGCCGCAGAATCATTTGGCCGCAGTGCATCTCCCACCGGCGCAAGAGGAACAGGTCTACCAGGCAGTGACGGGCACTTTTCCAAATGTCTCTGTGATCAGTACCCGCGAAGTGCTGAAGAATGTTTCTCGGACCCTTAGTCGAATTGGAGCTGCTTTTCAAGGGATGGCCGGGGTCGCCTTGCTGACCGGGTTTCTGGTTCTGGCCGGGGCGGTGTCGGCGGATCAGCATCGGCGTATTCAGGACGCGGTGATCTTTAAGGTCTGCGGCGCCACGCGGATCGATATCCTCCTGACCTTTGCCGCTGAATTTGTTCTGCTCGGTTTAATCGCTGGTCTGATCAGCGCCTTAACCGGGGGCTTGGCAGCCTTTGCCATTCTCAAAGGGCCACTGGAGATGCCTTTCAGTCTGCATCCACAAGTTATCTTTTTCACTCTGTTGGCCGGAATCGTTTTAACCCTGTTGTTCGGGTTACTCGGAACCTGGCGGGCGCTAGGAAAAAAACCGGCTGGTTTTCTGCGCAATGAATAAGTGCCGCCACGTTAACGACAAAAGGCTGGACGAAAATGGCGAACTGCCCTACCTTTTCATGGATGCATGATAACTCTTTATTCGACTATCAGCCGGGTGTTGATCGGCGCAAAGAAAAAGCCTTGCGGATGCTTTCCGAAGGACAGAGCTTTGCAGAAGTCCGTTTGCTGCTACAGGTGAGTCACAAAACCCTGACCGCATGGATTAAGGCGGGCCTGCCTGCTGGTGATCCCGATCTCGATCAGCTGTCACTGGTTGATGGGCTGACGGAACGTGAGCGGCAGGTTTAAAAGAAGTGTTTCCTCGCTACATTTCCTTTATCAATAATGACCGTATAAATTTGTGAACAAGGATTTTCAGGAGAGCGTGATGAAAAAAATTCTGTCGGGTCTGATGTTGTTGATTCTGGTGGTTCTGTTTGCAGCCACTTATGTTTGCAGCAGTAAGACGGAAGAGGTGTTCAAGGCTCAGATTGAGCAGCTCAATCAGGATTACGCAGGAATAGTGAACGTTGAACTGCTCGATTATCAGCGTGGTTTTCTGGTTTCAGAGGTGAAAACCAAAATTAACCTGCAGCAGGAATCCCTGCCGCTACAGCATCAAATCCGCCACTTTCCCTGGAAGGTCAGAATGCTGACCGGAGTTGCGGAGGGCTCTGACATCGCTGCAGGTTTGGCCGAGCAGATATCGTTGGAACAGCTGCAGTTGCAGACCGATGTCAGTCTTTCCGGCTCATCTCAAAGTCATTTCAGCCTGCCGGAGTTGACTCTTGCCGATGACGAGGCAACCTTTACATTGAAGGGGCTGCGCTTCGATTTTGATTTGGAAGAACAGTTAAGCGGGGGGAATTTATTCTTTCGTCTGGAGGGTCTGAGTGTTGTCGAGGCCGGCTCGGCAGAATTAACAATTGCTGATGTCGAGATGGATAGCAGTTTTACCGACCTGCAGGGTCTGCCGCTTGGCGGTGGCGATTTTCTGATCGGAAAAGTATCTCTGCAGCAGGCAGAAAAGCCTATTTTTGAGCTGAATGAGTTACGCTACAACGCGTTGAGCAGACTGGAAAATGAGCAGCTGACGAGCGGCTTGGATTTGCAACTGGCTGGGTTGGCGCTGGGAGGTGAAACCTTTACCGATGCGCGTCTGCAGCTGCAGGTCAGTGGCATTGATGCTGCCGCAGTGCGAGAGCTGCGGACCAATGCACGGCAAATGCAGGCCGATCTGCTTGGTCAGCAGATCGATCCGGTTATCCTGCAATTGCAGCTGTTGGGGCTCTATTCGCGACTGTTTCAAGCGGGGCTGACGGTATCGCTGACAGATGTTTCTCTGCAGGCCGATGAAGGAACGATGCAGGGAAAAGGGAGTGTGACCTTGCAGGAGTTGAATCTTTCCGGGGGTGCTTCAACGGGGTTTGACAAAATCGATGGACAATTTCAACTCGATGTCGATAGCTCGATTTTCAACGCGGGTTTTCGTGCACTCGACAATCTGCAGCGACAGGGGCGATCGGCCAATCCGGCAGTGCTGAATGAACAGGCGGAACAATTGGCAGGCGGTTTGATCCAAAAAGGTATTTTTACCCGGCGAGAGAACGGTGGTTACCGGCTCGATCTGTCGATCAAACAAGGGCAGGCCGAGTTGAACGGCAACGCTTTTCGTTTATAGTCCCAATTTCAGATTGACAGGCTGATCGACTTGTCCGAGTAAAGTCCGTAGCTCTGATCCGGTCGCTGATAAAGGATGGCTCGGCGACCATCCTCATCAACTTCGATCGCTCCAAGTTGAATGCTGATCGTCAGACTTAATGGTTCTTCAGGCGTTGTCGGGATTGTCGACTCGCGTGTGAAATTCAGGCGTAACCGGTTATGTTCAACGACAAAACGACCATTCTTACTGATCTCATCGAAAATATCGTTGTGCTGGCTGCTCATTACAACCGGCAGGTCGTCAAAGCGCATAATATATTCAGCAAGTTCAGCGATAAGAACCGGGAAAGGGTTCGCGCTGGCTGAAATATTGCGGTCACTGACCAGTGTTGGACTTGCGCTTTGTTGGCGCATTTGTTTAATCAACCCTTCGATACTGGTTAGCGGTATTTTCAGGCCCAGTAGTTGGTTGATCAGCTCCTCTTCAGCAATCGACAGACCTAAGTCAATCAGTTCCTGGTTGGCAGTATTAAAATCGACCCGATTGATTCTCGTTTGATTTTTAAGTTCTTCAATTAATTCGCGCATCGCGGTGAAGCGCCGGCGGGTCGTTTTGTTGGCGTTCGGCTTCTGTTGAGCATCCTGTTGCGGGTAGTCTTCCTGGCGTTGCTGTTGCGGATTTATCCGCGGGTAGGGCTTGACCGGTTCCACCTCGCGGGGAAGATCGGCAGCTTTGAAATTTCCGACTCTTCTGACCTGTTCTAACATACCACCCTCCGTGGTTTTTGTTCTTTCCCCTTCGTGGGAAAACCTTTCTCTTTTCTGTTTATCGGCAGTTCTTGGGAGAAAGTTTAATGAATTATGCATTTTTCTTTGAGATGATTGACTTATTGTCGCCTGGCGATTAAATTAGTAGAATTAAATTTAAAAAAACCAACGGAAGGTCTATGTCAAAAGAGCAGGTCAAGCTGATCGAAACAGGGCGGTTATCGGATGAATTGGAGACCCTGATCGATATAGGTAAAGCCTTAACCTCACATCTGGCCCTCGAAGATGTTTATCGAGTGGTGATGGAAAAGGTTCGGGATTTGCTGCGCCCACAGGCCTGGTCTTTATTAATTGTTGACGAACAGAGCAAAGAACTCTGCTTCGAAATCGTTGTTTCCCCGGCTGGCGGTGATCTGACCGGAACGCGTTTGCCGCCTGGCGAAGGAGTGGCCGGCTGGGTTGCTGATTCAGGCGCGCCGATTTTAGTCCAGGATGTCAGCAAGGAACCCCGTTTTTCCGACCGGATTGATCAGAAGGTCGGCTTCACGACCAAGTCGATTCTCTGTGTTCCGTTGGTATGTAATGATCGCATCATCGGCGTGATTCAACTTTTAAACGGCTGTAAACAGAGTCAGTTTACTGAGCAGGACCAGCGGATTCTCGCAACAATTGCCGATTTTGCTGCGATTGCGATCGAAAATTCCCGCCTACATCAACAGGTTCGTGATCTGACCATTACCGACGATCTGACCGGGCTCTATAATTCCCATCATTTTCAAACTCTTTGTGAATACGAGATGGAGCGAGCCAGTCGTTATGGTAATGAACTGTCGATGGTGTTCCTCGACCTCGATCATTTCAAGAAGGTGAATGATAGCTACGGTCATCAAACCGGCAGTCGCCTTCTCAAGGAAGTCGGCCAGCTGTTTCAGCGGACCATCCGGGTCGTCGATCATGCGGCTCGCTATGGTGGTGATGAATTCATTTTTTTGCTGCCGTCAACGGATCGTCAAGGAGCTTTGGCGATGGCACATAATCTGTTGGTGCAATTGCGTGCCACAGAATTTCGATCAGACTGCGGAAGATCGATGCGTGTGACGGCCAGTCTCGGGGTCGCAACCTATCCGACCAACGCCTATTGTCTGCAGGAACTGATCAAATTGTCCGATGGGGCGATGTACGAAGTGAAGCGAGCCTCTCGCGATGGAATTAAGAGCGCCTGATTCTG
>CALZLE010000091.1 GCA_945788205.1 uncultured Desulfuromonadales bacterium | reverse complement strand
CTTTTCAGAACTTGACAAAGGCAAAACCATCGCGTTCAATCAATAGACAACAATCAAATAATGAACAAAAACATTAATCAGAACACAAAACGCTTCACTGTGAGGAACTATGCCTCGACAACCACTGCTGAACGACGAACAAATCATTTATGACAGCATGAAAGCAATCCGCGGGATTCCGCAGAGTAAAATCGAATTCAAACTGAAAAAAATCGGCGGACCCTTCTCCGGAACCTTTCACCTTTCCGGCCCTTGGGGGGAACGCTACTTCTACCTCAAGGTGGTTCCCAAATTAAGTCCGACCCTCGTCGAACTGATCATTCACCAGATCCAAACCAGTCCGGCACCGGAAAATGCCCGGCCACTGTTGGTGAGTCATTATATCTCGCCGAAAATGGCCACCATGCTCAAACAGAAAAATATTGAGTATGTCGATTGTGCAGGCAATCTCTTTCTCAGCCAGATGCCGCTTTACATCGAAATTGGTGGACAGAAACACACACCAAAACCACCGGGAGCAGATCGGCTGTTCCGCACCGCTGGGCTCAAACTGGTCTACCAGTTTCTGCGCAATCGACAGGCGATCAACGCAACTTACCGGATGTTGGCTGACGACGCCGGCATTGCTCTGGGGGCCATCGGTAGCCTGTTCAGCGAACTGGAAAAACGGGGTAGCTTGACTGTTGAAGATGGTGAACGGCATTTGCACGCAACCGAAGAGTTACTGCAACGCTGGCAGCTTGGCTATCTGGAAACCTTGCGACCGAAACTGGAACTACAACGCTGTCAACTGTCTCCCGGCTACAGTGTTGCCCAACTCCCCGAGCGACTGAAACAACTGGTCGATGGCAAACAGGTGCTGATCGGCGGGGAGCTGGGTGCGTCACTGCTGGTCAGCGGATTTCAACCACAGAGCGCCGTATTTTACCTGACCCCGGAGCAACAATTGAAGCTGATGCTACAATTAAATCTGACCCCTGATCCGACCGGCAACATCACTCTGCTGCAACCGTTCGGTCAACAATGCAGCTGGACCGGCTGGCAACCGGACAACCTGACCCTCGCCGACCCGTTGTTGACCTTTGCCGAACTCTCAGGGACCGATACCGATCAGGTTGCGCAAAAGCTCTACAACCAATATCTGGTCCCACGGATGAATCGATAGTGCGATGGAAAGACTGCACCAGCAACTGCAACAGATCAAAGGCCGAGGCTACAAGGCTTATAAACAACTCGGGGGCAGCTACGATTTTGGTCCCTTCCAACTGAGTATCGATCATGTGCAGGGCGATCCCTTTGCCCAGCCATCCCGCATCAGTATCCAGATTTGCGCAGCACAGCACGGCATTCCGGCCGACTTCTGGCGTTCCCGCATCCGTAAAACAGCCCTTGAAGATTTTCTGGGCCGAGCTATCGCCACAGCAATTCGTAAACATGTCAAAGGCCACCGAGGAACCGGCCACAGTGGTGAAATCTCAATTGCGACCAATGGCCAACAGGTCCTGCGGCGCAACGCTCTGCTGGTTGATGACAAACAAATCGACGCACGTCTGTTGCTTGCCCTCCCCGGTTCAGGTCGATCAATCCTTGCCGATGAAGCAGCCAGCATGTTTTTTGAAGAACTGCCGAAGGTCGTGGCTGACGGCTTGCGATGGGCCGACCGCTCGCAAACACAGATGCAGCAGCATATTGAGCAGGTTGAAGATCAGGACTTCTTACGGGAGCAGCTGCAGGCAGCGGGAACCGTTGCTTTTGTTGCCGATGATTCTCTGCTGCCGAGGCACAGCGGCATCGACGATCAACCTCTGGTTGAGGGCATCCCCTTTCAATCCCCTCCCTCTTTGCAGCAAAGTTTCAGCCTGCCGAACCGGGGCATCATCAGCGGCATGGCAATTCCTCACGGTGTCACCCTGATTGTCGGCGGCGGCTATCACGGCAAGTCAACCTTGCTGCAAGCCATTGAACGGGGGATCTACAACCATATCCCCGGCGATGGCCGAGAACTGGTGGTCACCAGTCCGTCAGCAGTAAAGATTCGCGCCGAGGACCACCGTGTTGTTAACAGCGTCGATATCAGCCCCTTTATCGGCACCCTGCCGGGAAATCGTTCGACCGATGTTTTTTCCACTGATAATGCCAGCGGCAGCACATCTCAAGCGGCCAACATCATCGAAGCACTCGAATGTGGCTGCAGCTGCCTGCTGATCGACGAAGATACCTCGGCGACCAATTTCATGATCCGCGACACCCGCATGCAACAACTGGTGCCCGACAGTCAGGAGCCGATTACGCCGCTGCTGCACCGGGTGCGGGAGTTATATGAAAAGCAGGGCATCTCAACAATCATCGTTACTGGTGGTTCGGGTGACTACCTCTCTGTCGCCGATACCGTGATCATGCTCGACAACTACCAATCTTTCGATGTCACCGAAAAAGCCCGACAATTGGCCGGGCCCGCTCCGCAGACAAATCAGCCGGCCACTACTTTCGACCGGCAAACACTGCGCCAGATCAGCCTGCAGACCAAACCGTTCCCGGGACAAAGAGCCACCAAGATTCTGGTTCGCGAGCAGCGACTGCTTGAATATGGCCGCAAAAGAATCGACCTGTCGAAGGTCGAGCAACTGCTCGACGCCGGTCAAACCGAAGCCATCGGTCGGTTGCTGGCCTATTGTCATAAAATCGATCCGGAGCAAAAAGCAGGCTTGCGACAAACCCTACAACAGGCTCTGGATCAGGTCGAACAACAGGGCCTCGACCTGCTGCTCCCCTGGAAGGCAGGCCATCTGGCACAACCACGACTCTATGAAGTTGTTGCAGCAGCGAATAGAATTCGAGAAAACTAGCAAATCATTTATTGTTCGAACCGAGCAAACCTGATAAATATCAAAGCTGTTTTTTACTCAGACTAAATTTCAGAGGTTTTTCGTCGATGCCGATTATTAACGGACTGCTCAAGGTGCTCGACCGCACCGGTTTCCGCCTTTTGATATTGGCGGCGCTGGTCGGAATTGTCGCTGGCTGCGGTGCGCTCTTTTTCTACTTTGCCACCAACAGTGTCGAACATCTGATGCTCGGCAAAATCGGCAATTTTCACCCTCCGCTGGAAGGCACTCCAGAATCATCTTTCACCGGTTTTATCGGTGACCTTTCTGCTCCCTACCGCTGGTGCCTGTTTCTGATTCCGGCCCTCGGCGGCCTGATTTCCGGCTGGCTGGTTTTTAAATATGCTCCGGAAGCAGAAGGACATGGTACCGACGGAGCCCTGGAGGCATTCCACCGCAAAAGTGGCGTCATCCGCGGGCGCGTACCGATCATCAAAACGATTGCCTCGATTGTGACCATCGGCACCGGCGGGTCAGCGGGTCGCGAGGGACCGATCGCCCAGATCGGTGCAGGTTTCGGGTCTTACGTAGCGACAAAACTGGGGCTGTCAACGATGGATCGCCGAATCCTGCTGCTGGCGGGGATGGCAGGCGGCATCGGTGCAACCTTCCGCTCTCCTTTGGGTGGCGCCCTGTTTGCCGTTGAAGTGCTCTATCGCGACCCTGAGTTCGAACACGAAGGACTCATCCCCTGCATCATCTCTTCCATTGTTGCTTATTCACTGTTCGGAGCCGTTACCGGCTGGAAACCACTGCTCGACACCCCCCTGTTCCAGTTCGATAATCCCGGCGAACTGCTGCTCTATCTTGCCCTCGGTGTCAGCTGTGCGCTCCTCGGCGTGGTTTACGTAAAAACCTTTTACGGCATGCGCGATTTCTTCCGCGGCCTGCCACTGCCGAGTTGGCAAAAACCGGCAATCGGTGGACTGGCGCTCGGCATCATGGCGCTGTTTATCCCACAGGTGCTCGGCTCCGGATACGGCTGGGTGCAGGCAGCCCTTTACGGCAAGATGGCTCTCTGGGTCATGCTGGTCATCGCCCTGGCCAAAATCCTTGCCACCAGCCTGACCATCTCCTCCGGCGGCTCCGGTGGTGTGTTCGCTCCAAGTCTGGTCATTGGTGCCATGCTCGGCGGAGCCTTCGGTGCTTCTGCAGAGATTCTCTTCCCCGCGCTGGTTCAGGACCCCCGCGCCTACGTGCTGGTCGGCATGGCCGGCTTCTTTGCCGGAGTCGCTAACGCCCCGATTGCCACCCTGATCATGGTTTCAGAGTTGACGGGTAACTACGGCCTGCTGGCCCCACTGATGCTGGTCTGTGTGGTTGCAATGATCGTCATGCGCAAAAACAGCATCTACGAACAACAAGTGGCCGGTCGTTTCGACTCGCCTGCGCATCTGGGCGATTTTATTATCGATGTTCTTGAAGGAATACCCGTCCGCAAACTGGCCCGCAAAGGACGCAAGCCGACTCTGATCCCAGAGGGAATGACCTTGCCGGATGTTCTCGATAAGATCGCCTCAGCAAAAACGGCCTATTACCCCGTCGTCAACGCTGACGGGTTGATGACCGGGATCTTTTCGGTCAACGACATCCGCCGGATTCTCAATGAGGATATTCCGCCGACGCTGGTGATTGCTGGCGACATGGCAACCAAGAATGTTATCTTTGCAACTCCGGATGAACAGCTGACCGCGGTTATGAAAAAACTGACTGCTCGCAACCTGGATGAAATTCCGGTCGTCGACAGCGACAATCCAAAAAAAGTTCTCTACATGCTGTCACGTCGTACGCTGCTGGCGCACTACGCTGAGCAGGTTGAAAAGACGAAGGAAGATTTCCAAGAAAAGTGAACCGCGACAAAGGACAACTGATGGCCGGAAACGAAAACTATCTGCTTGCCGTCGATGTCGGTCTGCACACCGGCTTAGCGCTCTTTTCTGAAGACGCCGCACTGCTCTGGTATCGCTCCCACCACCTCTCTTCACCAGCCAAGCTTAAAAAAGTGATTGCCAAGCTATTGCGCGAAAAGCCGCGACCGACCCACCTGCTACTGGAAGGCGGCGGACCTTTGACCGATCTTTGGCTTTCGGAAGCCAATAAACTGGCGATTAGCAGCAGGCAGATTCATGCGCAACAATGGCGTGATAAACTCTTTTATGCCCGTCAGCACCGCAGTGGTTCACAGGCAAAGCGAGAAGCTGATGGTCTGGCACGACAAGTGATTGAACAACTCGGCAGTAAAAATCCAACCGGCCTGCGACACGATACTGCCGAAGCTATCCTGATCGGCCTTTATGGCTTGTTACAACTCGGATGGCTGGAAACATGGCCTAAGAAAGGAATAAATCGATGAACCAAACTTTCGATTTCATTATCATCGGCGGAGGCATCATTGGATTGGCTACGGCCCGCCATCTGCAGAGTCAATTTTCCGGAGCCAGCGTTGCAGTGCTGGAAAAAGAGAGTGCGATCGCAACTCATCAGACAGGACACAACAGCGGTGTTATCCACGCCGGGGTTTATTATGCACCAGGAAGCCTGAAAGCGCGTTTCTGTGTCGAAGGAAATCAGCGCACCAAAGCGTTTTGCAAAGAGCAAGATATTCCGTTCCAAAATTGCGGCAAACTGCTGGTCGCAACCGATCAGGCAGAAAAAGAGCGCATGGATGCCCTGTTGCTACGCTGTGCGGAAAACGGTATCGAAGCGGAACCTCTTGATCGAAAACAACTGCAAGACCTGGAACCGAATGTCAACGGCATAGCTGCAGTCTGGGTTCCATCAACAGGGATCGTTGATTATAAATTAGTAGCGAAAAAACTTGCGGAGCAAGTGTCAGCCAAAGGTGGAGAAATTATCACCAACTGCGAAGTCACCAACATAGAAGAATCGCAGCGGATTGAACTGAAAACCACCGTCGGCAATTACAGCGCCGGCTTTCTGGTCGGCTGCGCCGGACTCCACTCTGATCGCCTGGTCGAGATGCGGGGAGAACAACCGACTTTCCGAATTATTCCATTTCGAGGTGAGTACTATCGCTTGCCGGCCCAATTGAGTCAGATAGTCACTCACCCCATCTACCCGATTCCCGATCCGGAACTGCCGTTCCTCGGTATCCACTTAACCCCACTGGTTGATGGCACCCTGACCGTTGGACCGAACGCCACGCTCGCCCTGGCGCGGGAGGGCTACAACCGCTGGCAGTTTAACATCAAAGACATGTTCGAAATCCTCAGCTACTCCGGCTTGCACAAATTGTTGCTGAAATATCCCAAACCAACCCTGCAGGAGTTGAAAAACTCACTCTACAAACCGGGCTATCTGAAACAAGTACAAAAATACTGCCCAATAATTGAAACAACAGACCTTAAACCCCACCCGGCCGGAGTCAGGGCACAAGCGGTCGCCCCGAACGGTGAAATGCTCAACGATTTCCTCTTTGTTGAAAGTGAAAACAGCCTGATTGTCGGCAACGCCCCATCACCAGCAGCGACCTCTGCGCTGCCAATTGCTCAACATATTGGCACCCGGATAGCAGCTCTCATTAACCCCTCTCCTTAATATGATTAGGATTGACAAATCCTCCATGCTCCCCCACAATATGAGAACACTCTTACAAAGGAGCGAGACATGCCTTTGTCGATCAACAACAACATCTCAGCCCTCAATGCCTTGGCGACCAAACAAGCTGTTAACAGCAACAATATCGCCAATGCAGGTTCGGCCAAGTTCAAAAAGTCGACGACGGTTCTGGAAGAAGGTCAAACCGGCAGCGTCTCGACTAAAATCCAACCAATCAACACCCCGGGAGTGATGATCAACCAACCGGACGGCAGCGTCGAAGAGCTTTCGAATGTCGACCTGGGGCAGGAGTTGGCCGACATGATCCCGACTCAGCATGGCTACGAAGCCAACCTGAAAGCGTTACAGGCGAATAGTGAAATGGAGGATACCGTCCTCGACCTGATCGGTTGATCAAACTGATCCCAAAAATACAAAAAGCCGCTGTTTCCCTCAAAGAGAG
>CALZLE010000090.1 GCA_945788205.1 uncultured Desulfuromonadales bacterium | reverse complement strand
CTCGCTGCCCGGAGACAAAAAATCGATTGCCTTGCTCCCCTATCACAATATCGCCAGCGGCAAAGACCTGAAACTTGGCCAATCCCGCGAATTCGGTGCGATGTCCGAACCAGATGCAGCAGAGCTTGCGGCCATCATTACGCAATTTGCCGAATTCGACTTACTGGCGACAATCGGCGGTTGACTCCCATCAACTCAGGCATAAATATTTAAGGCACACGAATCATATCTGGCGCATACACCACTTATCCGTTGCAAACAAAACACAGTCAAAAACACCCTCCCGGACAAAATCAATACGCCACTTCGACCCTCCAGAGATGCAACTTCCTGGTTTTATGGTACAATAATAAGATTAACAAAAATTAAATAAAAACCATTATCTTTGGCACCACATTTGCTCAACAGCAAAAGGGCACAATAAACCGCACTATCAAAGGGGAGTAGAGATGATCAGCGACAGCGGCTGTGATTTTATGGGCGAAGACAAGCGTTTGCAAGTTGGCAAACAGGTTAAGGCCTACTGGTGTAAGGATGGCTTTTACTATCAGGGTGAAGGGGTGATTACCCAATTGGCGCGCGACAAAGTGACCGTTCAACTACAGGAACGGGTCGCTTGGAGCGACGACTATACCGTCGGCGGCACCGTCAGCCTGCCACGTATCAGCGACAGTATCCACTGGAGTACCCGCAATTGCGTCCGCCTGCAGAAAAAACTCCACTGACCTGATTAGAGACTATCCCCACACATAAACAATCTATTAGACTCTCTGGAGCGGCCAATTTCGGTCGCTCCTTTTATTTTTCTTCAGGCTTCCGACTTGAACAACTCGACAACCCCACTCAGCTACGGAAAAATTTTCCGCTTCTGGCTGCCACTGGCGATAACCTGGTTGATGATGGCCGCCGAAGGCCCCTTTCTGGCCGCGATTATCGCCAGGATGTCTGCGGAGAAACTGAACCTGGCCGCTTACGGAATCGCCTACGCTTTCGCGCTGGTCGCCGAGTCGCCCGTGATCATGTTGATGAGCGCCAGTACCGCGCTCTGCCATGATCGGATCAGCTACCGGCGGCTGCGTAATTTCACTCTCTGGCTCTGTTTGGCCGTCACCCTGCTGCTCGGGCTGTTCCTGCTGCCACCGCTGTTTTTCTTTTTCGCCGAAAACCTGCTCGGCCTGACGAACGAAATCGCCACGCTAACTCATCGCGCGCTGATCTGCCTGTTGCCCTGGGCGGCGGCGATCGGGTTGCGCCGCTTTTACCAAGGAATTTTAATTGCTGCGCACAAAACCCGTCGGGTCGCGGCAGCAACGGTTCTGCGTCTGACCACGATGACCGCGACTGCGCTGCTGTTTTATCACTTTGGTGAATTGAACGGCGCCCAGGTCGGCGCGCTGGCGCTCTCCTGCGGGGTCATCATCGAAGCGCTGTTTACGCGCTATCTTGCGCGACAAGCACTTGCTGAAATCTCCCAAAAGCAACCCGCCGCCGAAACCAAACAGATGGGCTACCGAGAGATCTGGAACTATTATCTGCCGCTGGCGCTGACCCCCTTTATCGGTCTGTCGATTCATCCTTTGGTCACCTTCTTTCTCGGCAAAGGTCGCGACGCCCTCGAATCGTTAGCGGTGATGCCAGTCATTTATGGCCTGACTTTCGTTTTCCGCGCGCTCGGCCTGTCCTATCAGGAAGTCGCTATCGCCCTGATCGGTGAAGATCGCAACAACTACCTCAAGGTGCGCAACTTCGCAGTCGGCCTGGGCTTGCTCACCTCGGCCTGCCTGACGCTGATCGCCTTTACCCCGCTGGCTGATTTCTGGTTTCGCGACCTCTCCGGCCTCAGCCAGAACTTGTCCGACTTTGCCACCGGACCGCTACAGGTTCAGGCCATCTTCCCGGCTCTGACAGTCCTGATCTGCTGGCAACGGGTGGTGTTGATCGATGCCCGCCTAACCAGGCCGATTTCAATTGCCACCGCCATCGAAGCTTGCGGAATCTTCACGTTTTTAACTATTTCGATGCTATACTTCCCCGTTTCCGGTGCCATGGCAGCATCAATTGCTTACGTCGTTGGTCGGTTGCTGGCGGTTTCGATACTGCAACGCTCATTGAGCAAACCAACGATTTAATAAAACAGGTCAATTTCGTACAAAATTTGGGTGTGGGTCGCGTCTAAACTGACCACAATTCAAATAGAAGGAATATCGTTTTGTCAGATTTAAAATCGACTCGGTCGCTCGCCACTGGCGGCCACTGGTTTGTTATCGGTGCTGCACTCCTCTGGGGAACAACCGGCACAGCTCAAGCCTTTGCTCCAGCCGGGTTCGACCCAAAAGTAATTGGCGCCTTGCGGCTGCTGATCGGTGGGATTGTTCTACTCGGCCTGGCCAGTTATCGCCGTGAACTGGGAAAACTGCGTGATTGGGCATGGATTCCAGTTGTGATGGCGGCCGCATTTACCGCCAGCTATCAACTCTGTTTTTTCGCCGCAGTTGCCAAAACGGGGGTTGCAGTTGGAACGGTGGTCGGTATCGGCAGTGCACCGATTGTCGGAGGATTGCTCGGACGGTTTTTTCGCGGTGAGCAACTCAGTCGCCGCTGGATTCTGGCAACCCTGCTGGCCATCAGCGGCTGTGGCCTGCTCAGTTTAACCGGCGGAGATATTGCCGTCGACCCGCTCGGAATCCTGTTAGCCCTCGGCGCCGGGGCATCCTACGCCGCTTACACCCTGATGATAAAAGGGTTATTGGAAAAACACTCGCCCAATGCCGTTATGGCGGTGGTCGTCAGTGTCGGAGCGCTCATGCTGACACCGATGTTGATCGGCATCGACCTCGACTGGTTGCTGCAACCACGCTCTATCGGTGTCATCCTGCATCTGGGCGTCGCGACAATGGCACTCTCTTACTGGCTGTTTGCCCGCGGTCTGCAGACCGTTCAGGTCGGCACCGCGGTCACGCTGTCACTGGCCGAACCGATGACCGCTGCAACGCTGGGAATTATCGTTCTCGGTGAACAACTGAATGCCCAGGCTTTTTTCGGCATCTGCCTGATTTTCTCCGGACTGGTGGTTCTGGTCTTAAAGAGAAAAGCTCGTGAACACCAGGCTGCGACATGACCTCTGAACGGCAGGCCACTCTTTACGGCTTGAGTGCCGTCCTGCTCTGGTCAACTATTGCGACGGCATTTAAACTCTCACTGCGTCATTTGAGCCCGATCGAACTGTTGCTGTTTGCCGGCTCTTTCTCCACCCTGCTGCTCGGGGCGATCCTGCTGATTCAAGGAAAGTTGAAACAGGTTTTCCAGTGCAGCAGAAAAGACCTGCTGCTCTCGGTCGGCCTCGGACTGCTCAACCCGTTTCTCTACTATCTGGTGCTCCTCGAAGCCTACGACCTGCTGCCGGCCCAACAGGCCCAGCCACTCAACTACACCTGGGCGATCACCCTCTCGCTGCTGTCGGTCCCGCTACTGAAACAGAAGGTTCGTTGGCAACAATGGCTGGCGCTGCTGATCAGCTACTGTGGGGTGCTGGTGATTTCGACCGAAGGGAACCCTTTCAGCCTGCAGTTCACCGATCCATTCGGCGTTTTTCTGGCGCTGGCCAGTACGATTATCTGGGCTCTATACTGGATTTATAACACCAGAGATCGTCGCGATCCGGTGGTCGGCCTGTTCGTCAATTTCCTCTGTAGCTTTCCCTTTGTGCTCGGCTACTACCTGCTCACCTCTGAGCTACGCTGGCCAGCGTTTGAAGGGTTGCTCGGTGCGGCCTATGTGGGAACCTTCGAGATGGGTGCCTGCTTTGTGCTCTGGCTGTTGGCACTGAAGAAAACCGAAAACACAGCCCGAATCAGCAACCTGATTTTCATCTCCCCCTTTCTCTCGCTGATCTTCATCTATTTTCTGGTCGGCGAGGCAATTCTCCCAGCAACCTTTGTCGGCCTGCTGTTGATTGTCGCTGGGCTCCTTTGTCAACAGCTCGGCTCCAAAGTTCATTAACCACAATTTTAAGCAAAAAAATCCTCGTAAATGCAACCTCGGCATAGCATAAGTTGGTATACTCGACAGATTGTCTTTACCGGATTGTTGTAACTAACAACTGGCATTCATTCTGCTTGAGGACAACATGTACCGCTTTTATTGCCTTGCCATCAGTCTACTCATTCTCTTCGCTGGCCCCGGCCATGCCTCTGTTAGTCGAATAAAAGTCGGTATTTTCCCGCTCGAACCGATGAGCTTCATCGATGCAGGTGGCACCGCACAGGGGTTACATCCATCCCTGCTAAGAGAAATCGCAAAACGGGAAGACTGGGCCCTTACATTCGTTCCGATTTCTTGGGCGGAAGGCTTGGAGGGGCTACAAACCGGCAACATCGATCTGATGGTTTCCATCACCTATTCAAAAGAACGTGCCGAAGTGATGGATTATTCCAGCGAACCGGCGATGGAAGTTTGGGGACAACTGTTTGTCCAACCAGATGGCCAGATCGAAGAGATGGCCGACCTGCAAAACCGCCGTGTCGGCATCATGCACAAGGACATCAACGGAATAAACTTCCAGAAAATGGCGGAAAAACTCGGGGTTGAATGCAGCTACACGGCCTATCCCAACCTGTCGGATGTTTTAGCCGCAGTACGAGAAAAAAGAGTGGCTGCCGGGGTCACGCCCCAGCTTTTCGGCCTGCGACATGCGGGAGAATATAATCTGGCACCAAGCTCAATTCAGTTTTCCCCATCCCCCGTCTATTACGCCACTAAAAAAGGAGAAAACAATCACTTACTCAGTCGGATCGATGCTCACTTGCAGCGCTGGAAAACAGACAAAGACTCTTACTACTTTCAACAGCTGAACCAGTGGACCAGTGGACAGAAAACAACACACATCATCCCGAAATGGCTGTGGTTCACCCTGATAAGCTTCGTCGCAACAGCTCTCATCCTGCTCGGATTCATCATTCTTTTTAAAGTAGAAATCAGAAAAAGAACCCGCGAATTAGTTCAGAGTAACTCCGATCTGATCCACAGCGAAGCGCGCTACCGTAATCTAATCGAGTCAATGATTCAGCCGATGGCACTACATGAAATCATTTGCGATGAAAATAACAAACCGGTCGACTACATCTTTCTTGATGTTAATCCGGCCTACGAAAAGATGGTCGGCAAAACGGCAGATCAAATTGTCGGCAAACGAAGCCAGGAGCTCTTTGAGGAAAACGACAAAGAGTGGACAGATATTTTTGGCCGCGTCGCCCTGACAGGAAATGCAGAACATTTTGAGAAATATTCCGATGCCCTCGACTGTCATTTCGATCTTGTCGCTTATTCTCCCAAAGAAAAGCAATTTGCCGTGGTCGCCACCGACATCTCGGAACGAGTCAAAATGCAGCAGGAACAACAGCGGCTGCAAGACAAGCTGCTGCATGCTCAAAAACTGGAAAGCCTGGGAGTGTTGGCGGGTGGAATCGCCCACGATTTCAACAACATTCTGATGGCGGTACTCGGCCATT
>CALZLE010000089.1 GCA_945788205.1 uncultured Desulfuromonadales bacterium | reverse complement strand
TTTACCTGATCGCCTTGCAGAATTTCCCCAAAATCAAGATTTAAACCTTCGGCAACTATCTGCGGAGCAGCCCATACAGGCGAAAGACTACCCAGCAACAAAAACACAACGGCCACCCAGCGCATACAAATCCTCCCGAAAGCAGTCATCATTCTAACAGCTCTGAATCATAGCACAAACTCTTTGATAAAACACTAGCGACCCGGTCGGTTGCAATTGACAGAGTCGCACCCTTCCTGCTATAGAGTAAATTTATCACATCTAATTCTGGAGTTCACAAATCATATGGCGGAGCAAAGTCGTAAAATCCTTTTTTCCCGCGAAAAAATTGCCGCTGAAGTTAAACGGATCGGCCAGGAAATAAGTCATGATTATGGCGACCAAGAAGTTATGTTGGTCGGAGTCCTGAAAGGCTCATTTCTATTCATTGCTGATCTGATTCGCGAAATTGAAACGCCGACAGTCGTTGATTTTGTGCGTCTGGCCAGTTACGGTTCGGGCACCCAGACTTCCGGGATTATCGAGTTTCGCAAAGAGCTGGAAATGCCAATTCGCGATCGCGATGTTATTATTATCGAAGACATCGTCGATAGCGGTTACACTCTGGAATGCCTTTACAACAAATTGTTATTACAACAGCCACGCTCACTGAAAATTTGCACTCTGATCGACAAGCGCGCGCGCCGCGAGGTTGAAATTGAGGCAGATTATGTCGGCATCAGCATGGATGATGGTTTTATTATCGGCTACGGTCTTGATCATGACGAGCGTTACCGCAACCTGCCAGATATTTATCTGGTAGACGAAGACTAACAGCCCGAAAATTATACGTCCTCAATAACCACAGCTGAGGGCTTCGGCAAAGGAGAGAAACTGATGGTCATCAATTGCCCAGAATGCTCAACCAAGTTTCGCGTAAATCCAGAGCGCATCCCTGATGCAGGGGCGAAAGTCCGTTGTGCACGGTGCAAGCATGTTTTTCTGGTGGAGAAACCGATCCCTGAAGAAACGCCTGCTCCGGTCATTGCCGAACCCGTAACCCCACCGCCAGAGCCAGCCGTTGCAGAAGAGCCAGCGGTCGCGGAAGAGCCAGCGGTCGCGGAAGAGCCAGCAGTCGCGGAAGAGCCAGCCGTCGCGGAAGAGCCAGCCGTCGCAGAAGAGCCAGCCGTCGCGGAAGAGCCAGCCGTCGCGGAAGAGCCAGCCGTCGCAGAAGAGCCAGCCGTTGCAGAAGAGCCAGCCTTAGTAAAAGAAGCTTCTGCTGATACCGAAACTGAAGAGGAGGGTTTCAGCTACGACCAGTTTCGCGATTTGGACACCACCACTCCGGAAGATGAAGACTTCACCTTTGGCACTGAAGATGATGAATCAACGACTGCCGATGAACCATCCGCGGACGATGTAGAGCAAACGACCTCAGATGATTTGAGCGAAGACGATTCCTTCAGCTTTTCTACCTCGGAAGAAGATCCTGCCACTGAAGAAACGGAAGTGTCTGACGCTGACGACGGGGACGAAACGAAAGCTCAATCCGCAGAAGAAGAGCAAAGCACCGCGATCTTTGCTGAAGACGCAGAAGAAGAGGAAGACGCGGAACCGGAACGGCCTGCCCCCGCCGCAACAGCACAGAAAAGTAGCGCATCATCAAGCATCATCCGGATCCTGTTACTGCTGATACTCGGCTTAGCTATTATCGGTGGAGCTCTTTACTTTATCAATGGCCCTGAGCAGATTGAACAGGCGATCCAACAGATTCTCGGTCAACAAACACAAACGGCCGAGTCCGGACAAATCGCACTGACCAACCTTGAGGGGAAATTCATCAAGAATAAGGATGCCGGGGAGCTCTTCGTGATCCGTGGGGAAGCAACCAATAACTTCAATGAGGCGCGGGCTGCGATTCAAGTCAAAGGGGTTATTTTCGATCCGAACGGTAAACCATTACTACAAAAAACCATCTTCTGCGGCAACCCGATCAATGATCAAGAGTTGCAGGTTCTGCCGTTCGACAAACTAGAAGAAATGATGCGCAACCAGTTCGGCAAATCGCTGAACAACATGAAGGTCAACAGCAAGGATGCCATCCCCTTTGTTATTGCCTTCCGTGATCTGCCAAAAAATCTCTCCGAATTCAGCGTCGATGTCACCTCTTCTGAGCCTGCCGTCAAGTAGACCGGTCAAACGCAATAAACTTAAATTCTGAACACAAAAAAGCGGCGGCTATTTAGAAAATAGCCGCCGCTTCATTTTTTGCCACAATCTCTCGAATTAACCTTCGACGATTGCTGTTACTGGGCAGGTGTCAACACAAGCTGCACAATCAGTGCACTCGTCGCTGATGGTGTAGATCGGGTCGCCTTCAGCAATAGCACCAACCGGGCAAGAATCAGCGCAAGCGCCGCAAGCGATACATTCTTCAGTAATCTTGTACATTGGTCTCTCCTCCTCGAATAGTGAGATAATTCAACACCCGCAAGCAGGTGTTGCTTTCAGGTCGGCGACAACTTTACCCGATCTTTCAGCCGCTGTCCAGTCCAGAAAAAACCTTGCCAAGATATGGTTTAATGAGCTAAATTGTACGTTCTTTTTATTCGGCAACCCCCTTAGAGTACAGGGTTTTTGCCCAATTATCAGATATCTCAATAATAATCTTAAGCAAAAATAAAACGTTTTTTTATTATCGCTAAAGCATTCAAGTTGCCAAATAACGCGTTAAAGGAGAAATAGACAATGGATATTCTTGCCCTAAACTGTGGTAGTTCCTCAGTAAAATATCAACTTTTTGATTGGAATAAAAAAGCAGTCATCGCCAAGGGGATGGTTGAGCGAGTCACTATCGGCGACTCCTATATCATCCACGAAGTTCCGGGTCGCGAAACCTACCGCGAAGAGTATGAGTGCCCGGACCACAAAACTGCTGTCCATCTGATTGTTAAGGTTCTCACCAGTGAAGACCAGGGTGTCGTCAAGGAGATGGCCGAAATCTCCGCAGTCGGTCACCGCGTCGTACACGGCGGCGAAAAATTCACCTGCTCGGTCAGAATCGATGACGAAGTTCTCGATGCGATCAAAGAAGTCCAGCACTTGGCTCCGCTGCACAACCCACCAAACATCTCGGGGATCGAAGCTGCTCAGGCAAATCTTCCGGACGTTCCACATATTGCCATCTTCGACACCGCTTTCCATCAGACGATGCCGGAAGCGTCCTATACCTATCCAGTACCTCACGAGTGGTACGAAAAACATGGCGTGCGACGCTACGGCTTCCACGGTACCAGCCATCTTTATGTTTCCAAACGTGCCTCTGTCCTGCTCAACAAAGATCCGAAAGACTGCAACATCATCACCATGCACATCGGTAATGGCGTCTCCCACAGCGCTATCAAAAATGGTGTGTCGGTCGATACCTCAATGGGACTAACTCCGCTGGAAGGTGCAGTGATGGGAACCCGCTGCGGTGATATCGACCCGGCTATTCCGGCGTTTGTTATGGAAAGAGAAGGCCTCTCGCCAAAAGAAATCGACAGTGTTCTCAATAAAAAGTCAGGTGTCCTCGGTGTCACTGGTGAGTTTACTGATCGCCGCGATGTTATCGAAGCGGCCGAAGCTGGCAACAAGCGCTGCCAGTTGGCCCTTGACATCGAAGGCTACCGACTGAAGAAATATATCGGCTCTTACTGTGCAGCACTCGGTCGTCTGGATGCTGTCGTCTTTACTGCCGGTGTCGGCGAAATGGGTTGGTTGATCCGTGAAAAAGCTCTGGAAGACCTTGAGCATATCGGCATCAAGTTGGACAAAGAGGTAAACAGCAACACCATGACCCGGAAAAAAGAAACCGAGATCACAACGGCAGATTCACCGGTCAAGGTTTTCGTCATCCCGACCGATGAAGAGCTGGTCTTCACCGAGGATGTGGTCGCGATTCTCGAAGAGACATATACCGATCACATGAACTTCAAGTACTCGTTCGCCGACAGTTCTTTCTCACTCGGCTAAACAACTGAGTCGTCAATAAAAAGGCCGACGGGATACTTCCTGTCGGCCTTTTTTATTGACGGCAACATGCAAAAAACAACATCAGGGCTAAGGAAACTGTTGTGGCTTTCTAGGCTTTAAAAGCCCACCAAAGTTACCGACATGCGCACCTTCCAAAACCTTTATAACCTTCAGATCCCGATTGAGAGCCCCAGTGATCTGGCCATTTGTACGTTGCAAAACCGAGTGCAAAAACAGTTTACTCAACTCCTTCTTTTTTCCTTTCGCGGCTTTTCGTTGAGCCGCCGTTGCATTCTTCTTTAAATAGGCTTGCACTTTCCCTGTTCCCTGCGGCAATGCTTTACTCGCCTGATTAATTCTTCGACTCACCCCCTCGGAAAGAGCCAGATCGACACTGGTCACC
>CALZLE010000088.1 GCA_945788205.1 uncultured Desulfuromonadales bacterium | reverse complement strand
TATATGTCGATGCTGGAGAATGGCTTGCGGCAGCCGTCGGAGCATCTCATCCGACTGCTTTGTTTGACGCAGAGTGTTAATCGACACTGGCTTGAATTTGGTCGGGGGGAGATGTTTTATTCCGGGGTGACTGGTGACAATCGCAGGTTCAAAGAGAGTCCGTTTCCATATGATAGGAAGTTGTTAAAACGTGCGATTAATCTGGTTTCCCGGTCTTTTGTTGGTCAGGAGGCGGGGGGCTTGTCAGAGGCTCAGAGCGATCTGGTTCTGGATTGTTATGAACAGCTGGTTATTGAGCAGAAGTTGGCAGCCCCCGAAAAAAATCTGTGATAAGCCGACAAATTTTGTTGGTAATTGTGAAATGTACAGCTCATTTACGGGAAAAGTTTGACTTGTTTTGCTCTCTGTGATAATCCAAGCGCTAACTTTTATTTCGGAGTTAATACAATGTTTAAAACTGCAGCAGCGGCAGCACGAGCGATTCAGGCGGCGAGTTCAAGCCTGATACCTGTCCATCACCCCTAGGGGTGAAGCTGCACGCGTTTATAAAAACACCGAGGCCATGGACAGTAAGTCCATGGCCTTTTATTTATTTGAATGGGAGATACGAAAATGCGTAACAACATCGTCCACATCGGTGCCGGAGAGCTGACCTATGAAATCCGCGCCATTGTTGAGATTGCCGAAAAGCTGAAAAAGCTCGGGTTGAAAACCAATATGGAAAATATTGGTGACCCGGTTGCCAAAGGGGAGATCATCCCCGACTGGATTAAAGAGATCGTTTCCGATCTGGCGCTGAAGGATTGTTCCTACGGCTACTGCGCAACCAAGGGAGTTCTGGAGACTCGCGAGTTTCTTGCTGAGATGACCAACCGCCGTGGTAAGACGCAGATCACAGCTGAAGATATTATTTTCTTTAACGGCCTTGGTGATGCTATTCAAAAGGTTTACGGGCTCCTAAAGCGCGAAGCGCGGGTCCTCGGCCCTTCGCCGACCTATTCGACTCACTCTTCGGCTGAGGGTGCGCACGCTGGACAGAAACCGGTGACCTATCGGCTCGATCCGGAGAATAACTGGTACCCCGATATTGATGATCTGCGCCTGTCGGTCGAGTACAATCCGGCGATTTCTGCAATTTTGGTTATCAACCCGGACAATCCGACCGGGGCTGTTTACCCGGAGCGGATTCTCAAGGAAATCATCACTATCTGTAAAGAGTATGATCTGTTTTTGATCTGTGACGAGATCTACCATAACCTTTGCTACAACGGCACCTCCACCAAGCCGATTTCTGATCTGATCGGAGATCTGCCTGCCATCGCCATGAAAGGGATCAGTAAAGAGGTCCCCTGGCCGGGCGCTCGCTGTGGTTGGGTCGAAGTCTACAATGCGGACAAAGATGCGATGTTCGCGCAATATGTTGAGAGTATTCTCAACTCAAAAATGGTCGAAGTCTGCTCCACGACGTTGCCGCAAAAAGCGATTCCGCCGATTCTCAGCCATCCGGAGTATCCCAAGTATCTGGCCGAGCGCCGCAATCGTTACGAGCATTACTCCAATATCGCTTACAACTTGCTCAAAGAAGTTCCAGGATTGAAGGTCAATCGGACCAACGGTGCTTTTTATATGAGCGTGGTGTTTGAAAGAGCGGCGCTCAATGATACGCAAACCCTCGAAATCGAGAATCCTGAGGTCAAGGCATTGGTCGAAGGGTTGGTCAACGAGGCCGATTGTGAAGCCGATAAGCGCTTTGTTTATTATCTGCTCGCTGCAACTGGGATCTGCGTTGTGCCGATTTCTTCTTTCTGTACCGAGGAGCGCGGTTTCCGAATCACTCTGCTCGAGTTAGACGAGAAAGAATTTACCCAGATCTTTATTACTATTGCCAATGCGGTGACACGTTACCTGAGATCCTGATATCATAGAGACTCAGACGAAAGGTTTGTTGATGTCACCAGGTCCGATCGACAAAAGCCGAGTATTGATCGAAAAGCACCAGCAATTGAGCGATTTTCTGGTCCGTGGTGCCCGCCCTCGGGAGGATTGGGGGGTTGGTTTAGAGACAGAAAAGCTGGTGATCGATCGGCAGACCGGTGAAGCAGCAAGTTACGAGCGGATTCGCGAACTGTTGGCGATGCTTGAAGGGGTCGGCGGTTGGGAAGGCAGTTACGAAGGGGAATACCTGGTCGGGTTGCAAGGCAAACGCTCTTCGGTGACTCTGGAACCGGGTGGACAATTGGAATTGTCCGGGCGTTTCTGCTGCGATATCCATTGCAGCTGGCGTGACCTGAGCCGCTACCGGCATCAGGTGGCTGAGGCGGGGAAAGAGATCGGGCTGGCGTTTCTCGGCCTTGGAGCTCATCCGTTTACTGCGCTGGAAAAGATTGCCTGGCTGCCCAAGGCCCGTTACGGCATCATGGGCCCCTACATGCAGAAGACCGGTGATATGGGCCAGCGGATGATGAAGCAGACCGCTGGGACCCAGGTCAATCTCGATTATTCTGATGAGGCCGATTGTGTCCGCAAGCTTCGAGCTGTGCAGTGGCTGACGCCACTTTGCTATGCTCTGTTCGCCAACTCACCGATTCTCGAAGATCGTCCGAGTGGATTTCTTTCGTTGCGCGGAGAAATCTGGTCACGAACCGATGCTGATCGCTGCGGTTTGATCAATCAATTGTTTGCCGACAATGCCAGTTTTGAAACTTTTGTCGAGTACGCCCTCGATGTGCCACTCTACTTTCTGCAGCGTGATAATCGTCTGATCGATATGACGCAGCAGCGCTTCAGCTTTCGCCAGTATCTCGACTCCGGCTGGCAGCAGGAACGGGCCACGCTGGCGGACTGGGATCTGCACCTCTCGACGCTTTTCCCGGAGGTTCGCCTCCGGCCACAAGTCGAAGTTCGCAGTGCCGATAGTCTGCCACCAGCGTATACCACCTCCGTGGCAGCACTCTACAAAGGGTTGCTCTACTGTGGTGATGCGCTGGCAAAGGTCGAGTCTATTTTTAACGATCTGTCGATGGAAGAGTTTCAGCAGTTGTACCGCGAATCATGGCGTGATGGTTTGAAGGCAAGCTTCCGGGGTGGAACCCTGCAGGAAGTCGCGGCGACCCTACTGCCTGCTGCGGCCCGCAGTCTCAAGGCTCAGTTTGATTGTGGTAATAGTGGCGCTGATGAAAGTCAGTTTTTGCAGCCGCTGGAAGAAATAGTGACCAGCGGCGTGACTCTGGCGGAACGTTTGTTGACGCGCTGGCAGGGTGGTCGACAGGAAAAGTTGGCGATTTTGTTCGAGCATTGCGACTTTTCTCAGCGTTAGCTCCTCTGCATGTCAGCGTTTCATGTGAATCACTATCAGATGTGACATTCTTTCGAGTTGCAGGCTGGGGCGACTGTGCTTATGTGCAGTCGCTTTTTGTGTTTATAGGGGCAAAAAAATACGCGTCAGCACGTGTTTTCTCTTGGCGACCATCTCTATAGTAAGCACCATCAACGATCTGGTGTGGCAGTCGGATGGTTGATGAAAAAGAGGTTATCAACACACCTCCTTTCTTGCTTAAGGGCCGATGACTGGAAACGCCTCCTCCGGTTGTCGGCCTGCTTTTTTTGTTATTTCTGTACGACAATCCAGATAGCTCCTCATCTTTAGCCTTTGACAAGCAGATTTAATCGATTTTTCCGCGACTTCCCCTTGTTTTTTAGATCGGTTCCTGTTTCAATATGCCGTTCAAATTTCCGACCCAAATCTGCAGAGCAGCCGACCAAGGAGTCATTTAATGCAGCCGAAAGAATTTAACGATCCTGTTATCCGTGAATCGATCAACACCATCCGTCTGCTGGCCGCCGATGCGGTCGAAGCAGCAAAGTCCGGTCACCCCGGAACGCCGATGGAAGCCGCACCGATTGCCTATCTGCTTTACATGAAGCATCTGCGGCATAATCCGGCCAACCCTGATTGGGCTGGACGCGATCGTTTTATTCTTTCCTGTGGCCATGCTTCGACTCTGATTTACAGCATGCTGCACCTGACCGGTTACGACCTGCCCCTTGATGAAATCAAAAACTTCCGCCAGTTTGGCCGCAAGACTGCTGGCCACCCGGAGTTTGGTCATGTTCCCGGCGTTGAAACCACCACCGGCCCGTTAGGGCAGGGTGTTACCGTTGCCGTCGGTATGGCGATGGGCGGTCAATACCTCGAGCAGAACGTCGATGCCGAGCTGTTCGATTATCGCACTTGGGTCATCTGTTCCGATGGTGACCTGATGGAAGGTGTCTCTGCTGAAGCGGCATCACTGGCCGGTCACCTGAGCCTGGGCAACCTCAATTATATTTACCTCGACAACAAGATCACCATCGAAGGTGATACTCAGCTGGCTTTCACCGAAGATGTCGGTGCTCGTTATCTGGCCTGTGGTTGGCACGTTGAGCGGGTTGAGGGCGAAAACCTGGTTGAGATCGACGCCGCTATGGAGCGCGCCAAGAATGATCCACGCCCGTCGATGATTATTGCTCGCACCCACATCGGCTTCGGTGCCCCGAACAAGCAGGATACCCACGATGCCCACGGCGCTCCTTTGGGCGGCGATGAGCTAGCGTTGACCAAGCAGGCTTTCGGTCGCGATCCACAGGAAACTTTTGTCATCCCGACAGAAGTTGCCGAGCACATGGGTGGTTGTGTCGCCAAGGGTACCGCGCTGGAAAAAGCCTGGCAGGAGCAGTTTGAAGCGAAAAAGGCGGATGCCGCAGTCGCCAGTTGGGCTGCAGTGTCGAACGGTGATCTGCCGGACGGCTGGGATGCCAAACTGCCAATTTTCGAAGCCGGTGATAGTAAGGCGACCCGTCAGGCCAGTGGCGCTGCAATTCAGGGGCTGGCCCCACAGATGCCATTCCTGATCGGTGGATCCGCTGATCTGGCGCCGTCAAATAATACTGAAATCAAAGGTGAAGAATCCTGGTTGCCGGGCTGCAGTGGTCGCAATATTCACTACGGTATCCGTGAGCATGCCATGGGTTCGATTATGAACGGCCTTTGTCACACTCCGGGCATCATCCCGTTTGCTGGTACTTTCTTCGTCTTTGCCGATTATATGCGTCCGGCGATGCGGATGGCCGCGTTGATGGGCTTAGCTCCGATCTATGTGTTGACCCACGATTCTATCGGTCTCGGCGAAGACGGTCCGACCCACCAGCCGGTCGAGCACCTCGCTTCGTTGCGGGCGATGCCAAACATGACAGTGATTCGTCCGGCTGATGCCAATGAAACTGTCGAAGCCTGGAAGGCTGCGGTTGCCAACCGTAAAGGCCCGACTTGTTTGGTACTGACCCGCCAAGGACTGCCGACAGTTGATCGTGAGCAGTTTGGTGCTGTTGAGGGTCTGCAAAAGGGTGGTTACGTGCTGGCCAAAGAAGAAGGGGATCTGCAGATTATTCTCCTCGCCAGCGGTTCCGAGGTACAGCATGCGATGGCTGCGCGCGAAACCCTGCAGGCTGAGGGTGTTGGTACTCGGGTTGTTTCGATGCCGAGCTGGGAGCTGTTTGAGGCCCAGGATGCTGCCTATCAGGAAGAGGTTCTGCCTGCGGCCTGTACTAAGCGGGTGGCGATGGAAGCAGCTGCGACCTTTGGCTGGGAGCGTTATGTTGGCCGGTGTAACCCGATTATCGGTATGGAAAGCTTTGGAGCGAGTGCTCCGGCTGGAGAGTTGTTTAAGCACTTTGGTTTTACAGCGGAGAATTTTGTGGTCAAGGCGAAGGAAGTGCTTGGTTGATTGATTACATTGTAGGGGCGACCCATGGGTCGCCCGCTGTTAGAGAGGGACTGTCTCCACGGGGGATGGTCCCTTTTCTTTTGTGTGCTGATCGATGGAAAAGGGCGGTCTTCTTTTTAAGATCTGAACACCGTCGGGTTGCGGCCCGACGGCCGC
>CALZLE010000087.1 GCA_945788205.1 uncultured Desulfuromonadales bacterium | reverse complement strand
CTTTTTTCCCGTAACCCAAACCACGGGTCATTTTTCGTAAACTCTTCTGATCGCTGGACATCTCGTTAATCGATTGATCGTGCAAAAGTCGCAGCTTGTTTTCCAAACGCCGTAAAAATTTGTAGCCATTGATCAGCTGTTCGGCCTCAGCCGCATGCAGGATATCATTCTGCGCCAGAACTTTGAGTATTTCCAAGGTGTTCTGCTGCCATAGATCGTTTATCTGCCGAGCATAGCGCAATTGTAAATATTGAGCAATAAACTCAACATCGACCATGCCACCGCGACCAGTTTTTATATTAAAATGATCCTCTGACTCTTTGGCAATTTCTTTTTCCATGCGTGACCGCAGCCGATATATTTCTGTGCGCAAATCATCGGGGACAGGTCGAACAAAAGCCAATTCCGAAATCAACTGCTGCAATCGATCTGCAAATTCCTGCGGTCCACAGACCACCCGTGCTTTCGTCATTGCCTGCCGCTCCCAGGGCTGCGCAGACTCATAGTGATAACGCTTAAAAGCACTCAGGCTGGTCACTAAAGGCCCCTGATTTCCCGATGGTCGTAGCCGAGTGTCGATTTCGTAAACAACACCTTCGCGGGTCATCAGCGTCAATGCGGTGATGATTCGCTGCGCCAATTTGGCGAAATACTCGTGATTACTGATCTGCCGAAAACGATCAGCATCGGTTCCGACGGTCGGGCGGGTCTGACCTTCCGAGTCGTAGATAAAAATAATATCGAGGTCTGAATGGTAGTTAAGCTCCAAACCACCCAGTTTGCCCATCCCGACAACAGCAAATGCGGTTTCTTCTGCATCTTCCGCTGCGTCAGTCCCGTACGGCGCGCCGAAGCGGGATGCCAGTTCGTGGCGAGCCATTTCGATGGCCTGCTCCAAACAGACTTCAGCAACCCAAGAAAGTTGCCTGGCTCCCTTGCCCTGTCGCATATGACCATGTAAATCACTCAAGGCAATGCGTAAGAACTCCTCATTGCGAAACCGCCGCAAACCATCCAACTGCAATTCATAATCTTCGGCCAACACCATTTGCTCGGCCAAAGACATGGCCAACTCTTCACGGTTTTTATTTTCCACCGCGTAAGAACGAGCAACCAGGGTATCGAGGAGCTCCGGGCGCTGAATAAAAACCCGTGAAAGCAATTGGCTGGAGCCGAACAAAGCAATTAAGAGCTTAACAATTTCAGGGTTTTCTGCAAGCAGTGAGAAATACGAGGTGCGCGCCCGAATTCCACGGATAAAGGTTTCCAGATTATTCAAAGCACGATCAGGGTTGGCAGAATCGAGCAACTCTGCCAAGAGCAATGGTGCCAACTTTTCCAGACAGCGGCGACCGCGCGGCGTCAAGCGTTTGTGCTGATCCCCACCCCACAGTTGCTGGAGAGTGTCATAAGCGGTATCAGGATGACTGAACCCTCTCTCTTCGAGCAGATCCTTAACCAGATCGGGGTCCGATTCAGTATCGATAATAAAATTGACTTCCGGCCTGCTTTCAAGCTCCTCTTCTTCGTCGGAATGAAACAGGTCGTTGAAAATAGTGTTGACCCCCTGGCGATGACGCTCAAGCTCGGCAGAAAAACTTTCTGCGTCTTCAAAACCGCTCCGTCGCGCTAACGTCAACAAGTCAGCGGCCCGGGTTGGCAACGAGTGGGTCTGCTGCTCCTGCACAATCTGAATACGGTGTTCAACAGTACGTAAAAAACGGTAAGCATCGCTGAGCAACAACTGCTCTTCAGCTGTCACCAACTCTTCCTGCTGCAAAAGTTTTAACATCCGCAATGAATTACGATACTGAAGTTGCGGACGGGTTCCAGCGTTGATCAACTGTAGCGCTTGAATGAAAAATTCGATTTCGCGAATTCCACCACGGCCCAATTTAAGGTTCCGCTCCCCTTCCTGCTCACGACCTAAGCTGGCGTTGATCTTCTGCTTCATCACCTTGATATCTTCGATCATGCTAAAGTCGAGATAGCGGCGATAAATGAAGGGTTTGAGCCGTTTGAGCAATTCGATGCCAAGCGGGATGGAGCCGGCCACCGGCCGGGCCTTGATCAGCGCCGCACGCTCCCAGCTTACGCCCCAGGATTCGTAATACACCTCAGCACCGTTCAGCGAAATTGCCAGGTCACCACTGTTTCCATCGGGCCGCAGACGGGTATCAACCCGAAAGACAAAACCATCCTCGGTAACCTGATGTAATGCCCGTGAAATCAGCTCTGCCAGTTTGACGAAATAGCGATGCAGACTGATTTTTTCATTACGGCTGCCGCCGGTCGTCTCACCCTTGGTCGTCGAATAACAGTAAATCAGATCGATATCGGAGGAGAAATTCAGCTCATTTCCGCCAAACTTGCCCATCCCGAGAATGGTCATTTCCGCCATTTGCTGCTGACCCTCCTCAGCAATTTCGAGAGGAAGACCGTATTCATCCTGCAGCTGTCGACCACAAACTTCGTAGGCGCGCTGTAGACTCGCTGCCGCCAGACCTGAAAGCTCAGCTGTCACCTCTTCCAAATCAGCCAGCCCGCAAAGATCTCGGCTACCGATCCGCAGTATCTGTTTGGCTTTATACTGCCGCAGACCGGCTTTCAGCTCCGGAAAATCACTCTGCTCTGGAATTCTTTGACGCAGATTTTCCAGCATCTTGGCTTCACTGCGCGGAGCATCGATGCCCCCTTCAATGAACAGCTTTTTGGCAAAATCGGGGCGACGGCAGAGAATTCCTGCGAGAAAAGCAGAGCCTCCAAGGATTGTCAGTAACTGCTTACGCCGTTCGGAGAGCTTCAAAACAGTAAGAACGATTTCTGCTCCAATGCTATCGAACAGCCGATCCAGAAAATTCAGTGCCACATCTGGATCTGCAACGGTGAACACATCTTCGAGAATTTCTGCCAACAGCTCAGCATCATCCACATGCTCGGCAATGAGCCGCAAGTTGGTCGTCGCCCGCTGACCGTCGAACAGTGCAAAACTCTCCAGCCAGTCCGTCAACTGTTGCTCATTATCACCCCCGAGCAGGGCAAGCATTTCCCGAATCTGCAGTTTCATCAATCGCCTTTTTAACGCTTTGCGGCCAAATCGGCCAAGCCTTGTTGATAGTCGCCCTGTACCACCCCACGCTCGGTGATGATCGCTGTCACCAGCTCGTTCGGGGTCACATCGAAAGCCGGGTTGCGCACCTCGATCCCTTCCGGGGCCAACTGAATATCTTTGACGTGAGTGATCTCGCGCGCGTCGCGCTCCTCAATCGGAATCAGGCTACCGTCGCTCAAACTTAAATCGACGGTCGACATCGGCGCTGCCACATAGAAAGGAATCTTGTGGGCCCCAGCCAGCACCGCCACCGTATAGGTGCCAATTTTATTGGCGACATCGCCATTGGCAGCAATCCGGTCAGCACCGACGATAACGCAGTCGATCTCACCTTTGCTCATCAGGTAGCCAGCCATATTGTCGCAGATCAGGGTGACCGGAATATTATCCTTCTGCAGCTCCCAGGCGGTCAGCCGCGCACCTTGCAACCAGGGGCGGGTTTCATCGGCCAACACCGAAATTTTCTTGCCAGCTTCAACTGCCGCACGGATCACCCCGAGGGCGGTGCCGTAACCTGCGGTTGCCAAAGCTCCTGCGTTACAGTGGGTCAGAACCCGGGCACCGTCAGGAATCAGACTTTCGCCCTGTTTGCCCAGCTTGATACAGAGCTGCTCATCCTCCTGAGTAATCGCCAGCGCTTCGTACTCAAGACCGATTTTCAGCTCCATCACCGAGCGGTCAAGGTTAGCATGAGCAAAGCTCTTCATCCGCTCCAAAGCCCAGAACAGGTTGACCGCCGTCGGCCGGGTCGCAGCGAGGACGTCGCAGATTTTTCCCATCTCAGCGTAGAACTCTTCGCTCGATTCAGTTTCCAGATCGCGCACCCCAAACCAGACACCGATCGCCGCAGCGACACCGATCGCCGGAGCACCGCGAACGACCATCGTCCGGATCGCATCGGCAACTTCTTCGTAGGTATTGTAGTCGAGCCAGACCTCTTCCGCAGGCAACAGGCGCTGATCGAGCATCTGGCACTTGCCATTAAAGAAGCGGATCGGACGAATAACGCTTTTATCAATTTGACAACCGGACATATTTTTCTATCCTTTTAGCTTTTTTTGCATGAGTTGATTGACCATTCCGGGGTTCGCTTTCCCCTTGCTGGCCTTCATCACCTGGCCGACAAAGAAACCCATCAGTTTTTCCTTCCCACCTTTCAGCTCTTCAAACTGGCTCTGGTTCGCGGCGATGATCTCATCAAGAATCGCTTCGATGGCACCGGTATCGGTGACCTGCTTGAGGCCCTTCTCTTCGATGACCTGATCGGCGGTTTTGCCGCTCTGCCAGATCTCTTCGAAGACTTTTTTAGCGATCTTGCCGGAGATGGTGTTGTCGGCGATCCGGTTGAGAATCCCGGCCAGCAGGTCCGGGGTGACCGGGCAGTCGGCAATGGCGATATCATTCTCGTTCAGCGCCCGCGACAGCTCGCCCATCACCCAGTTGGCGCAGATTTTCGCGTTATTGTGCAAACCAACCAACGCCTCGAAATATTCCGCCACAGCGCGCTCAGAAGAAATCACCCCGGCGTCGTATTCGGTCAGGCCAAGCTCATCCTGATAACGCTGTAGCTTCGCTTCTGGCAACTCCGGCAACTCGGCACGAACCCGCTCGACCCAGGCATGATCCACCACCAGCGGGACCAGATCGGGATCGGGGAAGTAGCGATAATCGTGCGCTTCCTCTTTGCCACGCATCGAACGAGTAGTGCCCGCATCCGCGTCGAATAGACGGGTTTCCTGCACCACCTTGCCACCGTCGTCGATGACATCGATCTGCCGCTCGACTTCGTATTCGATCGCCTGCTTGATAAAGCGGAATGAATTGAGGTTCTTCAGTTCGGCGCGGGTGCCAAGTTCCTTTTGCCCCCAGAGACGCACCGAAACGTTGGCATCGCAGCGGAAGGAGCCTTCTTCGAGGTTGCCGTCGCAAACACCGAGATACATGACGATCTGGTGCAGCTGCTTGAGATACGCGATCGCCTCGTCAGCGCTACGCATATCCGGCTCGGAAACAACTTCGAGCAGCGGCGTGCAGGCACGGTTCAAATCGACTGCCGAGCTGTTGCCATCGGAGTGGATCAACTTACCGGCATCCTCTTCCATATGGATACGGGTAATGCCGACCTTCTTCTTGCCCAGCTCTTCGGTTTCGATATTCAACCAGCCATGTTCGCAGATCGGCAGCTCAAACTGGGAGATCTGATAGCCCTTCGGCAGGTCGGGATAGAAATAGTTTTTCCGCGCGAAAATCGAGCGTGGAGCAATCTGATGATTGGTCGCCAAACCTGTTTTGATGGCGTACTCGACCACTTGTTTGTTGAGCACCGGCAACGCCCCCGGCAGGCCGAGACAGACCGGACAGGTCTGGCTGTTCGGCTCCTGGCCGAAATCTTTGGAGCAGCCGCAAAAGATCTTGGTTTTGGTGGTCAGCTGGACATGCACTTCCAGCCCGATCACGACTTCGTATCTTGAATCCATAACAGAATCTTTCGTCTAAATTTCTGTAGGGGCGAGCCATGGCTCGCCCGAAACTAACAGCACGGGCGACCTGTAGGTCGCCCCTACGTAATAAATCAGAGCGGCGCTAGCTTGCCGCCAAAATCGGTCGCACTTTCAAACGCCCAGGCCGCCTGCAAAATCTCGCCTTCGGCGAACGGCTTACCGAACAACTGCAGACCGATCGGCAATCCTTCACTACTGGTGCCACAGGGCAGACTCAGCCCACAGGTTCCGGCCAGGTTGAGTGGGATGGTGAAGATATCAGACAGATACATCTGCAGCGGATCGTCGGTTTTCTCACCAATCTTAAACGCCGGGGTTGGAGCCACCGGAGCCAGCATGAAATCGACCTGCTCGAAGGCATCGAGGAAATCCTGGCGAATCAGGGTCCGTACCTTCTGGGCCTTCAGGTAGTAAGCATCGTAGTAGCCGGAGGAGAGGGCGTAGGTGCCGAGCATAATCCGCCGCTTGACCTCATCGCCGAAGCCGGCAGCGCGGGTCTGCTGGTACATGCCAATCAGTCCTTCGCCTTCGTCTTTGCGGACGCCGAAACGGACACCGTCATAACGAGCCAGATTGCTGGAAGCTTCAGCAGTGGCGATCAGGTAGTAACAGGCAACCGCATAATCGGTGTGCGGCAGGCTGACTTCGACGATTTCAGCACCCAAACTTTTGTAGGTTTCAATCGCGGCATCAACTGCTTTCTTCACATCGGCATCGAGACCTTCGATGAAGTATTCCTTCGGCAGACCGATCTTCTTCCCCTTAACGCCATCTTTGATCGTCGCCAGATAATCAGGCACCGGGGTATCGACCGAAGTCGAATCGGCAGGATCGTAACCAGCAACAACGCCGAGGATGGTTGCACAGTCCTCGACGTTACGGGCCACTGGCCCAACCTGATCAAGGGATGAGGCATAAGCGATGACCCCAAAACGGGAGACCCGACCGTAAGTCGGCTTCAATCCGACCACACCACAGTGGGACGCAGGCTGACGAATCGAACCACCGGTGTCGGTCCCCAAGGTTGCTAGAGCTTGCCCGGCAGCGACCGACGCAGCGCTACCGCCGGACGAACCGCCCGGAACCCGCTCCAGATCCCAGGGATTTTTAACACTCCCGGCAGCAGAGTTCTCGTTGGAGGAGCCCATGGCAAATTCGTCCATGTTCAGCTTGCCGATGATTACCGCACCCTGCTCGCGCAGTTTGGCGATGGCAGTGGCATCATAGGGCGAAACATAATTGTCGAGAATCTTCGAGCCACAGGTGGTGCGGACATCGATAGTGTTGAAGATGTCTTTCACCGCCAGCGGAATCCCGGTCAGCGGCGCAGCGTTACCAGCAGCAATCCGCTGATCAGCAGCCTCTGCCGCGGCCAGCGCTTCTTCTTCGCAAACAGTGATAAAGGCGTTGACCTTCTCGTCGGTCGCAGCAATCCGCGCCAGAAAAGCTTTGGTCAGCTCAACCGAGGTGGTTTCGCCGGAAGCCAGCTTTTCCCGCAGTTGCGAAATTGTCAGATTATCCAATTGCATATTTCTTCTACTCCAGATTGTTTCCCCTCTCCCCTTGGGAGAGGGTGCCCGCAGGGCGGGTGAGGGGCGTTTTGCGAAACCGATCGGTCCCCCTCACCCCAGCCCTCTCCCTCGAGGGAGAGGGGGCTAAAATCTTATTCAATTACTTTTGGCACCTTGAAACAGCTCCCATCAGTCTCAGGAGCATTTTGCTGGGCTCGCTCAACACCAATTGAAGGCTTCACTGCATCTTCACGGAAGGCGTTTTCCATCGGTACCGCGTGGGCCGTCGGCTCGATACCTTCGGTATCCAACTCGTTTAATTTGTCGACATAACCGAGGATGGCATCCATCTGTCCGGTCATCGCATCCAGCTCTTCAGGTTGTAAAGCCAAGCGAGCCAAACGGGCCACATGCTCGACTTCAGCACGACTGATTTTCATCGTTTTTTCTCCATTGTTGCCGAGAATTTTTCAGCTGTTTATTGCACGTCAGGCCGACCCGCAAATGCGAGTCGGCCCAAAAGCGTAAAATTAACATTTTTTACCGGCGTTCAACAAGCAAAAGGCTTGTTTTTATTAAATCCCGTCGAAAGCAACAACCGCATCTGCAGCCTGCCGCAACGCTTCACTACACTTTGAATCAGGACAAGCCAGGATATGTGGTTTGCCATCATCACCAGCAGCGACCACACGCGGATCGAGGGGCACCTTGGCGAGCATCGCCACGCCGGTTTTTTCGGCCAGCTTGTCGCCGCCACCGCTCTTGAAGATATCAGAAACCTTATCGCAGTGCGGGCAGATGAAACCGCTCATGTTTTCGACCAGCCCGACGACCGGCAGTTTCATCTCTTTGCAGAAGCTGAGTGATTTCTCAACATCAACCAACGCCACATCCTGCGGAGTGGTGACCACCACGGCAGCTGCGTTTTTGCCGAGCAACTGCACAGCGCTAAGCGGCTCATCACCAGTTCCCGGAGGGCAGTCGATGAACAGATAATCAAGCTCACCCCAGTTGACATCTGCCAGCAGTTGCATGATGGCGCCATGCTTCATCGGGCCACGCATAATGGTTGCCTGACCGGAAGACTCGAGCAGAAAGCCGATCGACATCAGCTTCAGCCCGGACACCACCATCGGTGAAATCCCTTCTTCACTCATTTGCGGGTGTTCGCCGGCCAGACCACACATGGTCGGCACACTCGGCCCATGCAGGTCGATGTCGAGCAAGCCGACCTTAAACCCTTTTTCGACCAGGGCATAAGCCAAATTAACAGCGGTGGTACTTTTACCAACACCGCCCTTGCCCGACATGACAATCAGCTTGTTTTTGATCCCGCACAGGCGAATCGCCAGATTCTGTTGAATCTGGGCTTGTTCGTCATTGACTGCTCCGGGTTGCTTTACCGAACAGGAACTATCGCTACAAGAATCGCAATTACTCATCTTTTTCTACCTTCCTTTTTTCTCTCAAATATTTTCAAATTTCGAGCCGCTGTGGGCCCAGTGTGGCTATCAACTCGTCTATTTCGTCATCTTCATATTCTTCGTCTTGCAAGGATTTTCGATAGTTTTCGAGCAACTGCCGAGCCATCCGTTTTTCACCCTGTTGCTGATAGATATCGAGCAACTGCTGCACCAGCACATCGTGAGTCGGCTCTGCGTGCAAACCAATTTGCAACAACCGGATCGCGTCGCCATTTTCGCCGCGACGCCGCAATAAGCTGGCCAGCCCGATCAGCTGCTCCAGCCGCAGCTGGTTGAACTGATCACGACGGTAGGGCAAATTAGCATCCAGTTCGAAACCGGCCAAAAACTCCCCAGCCCACAACCTCTCAGCCTGCCAGAACGCCAACTCGGCCTGCCAGGAATTTTGGCGCTGAAGATGCCGCCGTGCTTTTTCTACCGCGGAAGAGACTTCAGCACCATCAACCTGTAGATGGCGTAACAGCAACATCCCCTTTTCCAACAACAGATAATCCTTGCGGATAACTTTGCCGAAAACATTCTCAAGTGCTCTGCGTAGCCGTGAGAGAGCCGTATCAAAGCTGTTACGAGCTTTGCTCGGCGGGCTTTCCGGCCACAAAACCCCCATCAGCAGCTCAGAACTCATTGAACAGTTAGGTGCCACTGCCAGCTGAGCCAGCAATTGCCTGGACGATTGTCCAACCTCGCTCAAATCACAGCACTGCCCATTCAATCTGAATTTAAAACCACCGAGAGTCTGCAGATGAGCTAGCGGCAGCAATTCTCCCTTATCGGTAACGCCACAATCAAGCCACTGCCACACCAAACGTTGTAACGGCTCGGACCACTCCGGTACCGTTGCTGCCAGCGGAACCAGCTTTCGAACCAACTCGGGCGTCAGGGCAAAGAAGAAGTCGATCCGTTGACGCCGCAGCAGCTCAAACAACTTTTCAAGTTGCTCCAAAGCGAGTGAATCTTCCTTTTTGTCGATATGCAGTGCCGCCAGCCAAGCGTGAAAGCCGCCGTGGTAGCGCTCCTCCCCCAAAGCGATTGATTTCGCCAATCCGGCCCTCAATTGCTCCGCAGCAGCTTGATACTCGTGCAGGAGCAGTGATGTTGCTCCAGCGAACAGCAAATTCGGTAATTGATGGAGGTCTATGGCCGTACTCGTACGTTGTTCGAGTCCTTTTGCACAGTCGGTCTTGGCTGCTTCAATCCGTCCCGCTCGAGCATGTAAAAAACCACGCAGCTGCAATAACCAGCTGTGCAGATGCGGCCTCGACGCTACTGGATTCTCATGCAGAGAGACTTTTAATATTTCTTCGGCAGCAGTGAACCGGCCCCGTGCAAGGTCACTCAAGGCGGCACCAAAACTGAGCAAAGGAGCGAGAGCAGACTCCTGAAACTCCGTGACCCCCCAACAATTTCGGGCCATCTGGCGCTGCTGTGAAAACGATTCCAGCTCACCGCAGCCATAAAGCACCTCACAAGCAACCAGCGAAAACAAACGTGCCGGAAACCGCCGGTTGGACAATTTATTCACCGCAATCCGGGCCCGCTCCAGCCCCGAACGGGCCACACGATAACGCCCCTGAAAAAGACCCAACAGCGCCTGAAGCAAGGAAAGCTCCATTTGCAGCTCACCCTTCTTCTCCCTTAAAGCTTCGGCCATTGCCTGAGTCAGAAGCTCTTCACAAACCGCTAGTTGCCCGGCAAAATAGAGCTCTCCCAGGGCTTGAGAAAAAAGAACTTTAAGCCGATTGAAGGGAGAAAGCAGCTCCAATTGCGCTCCGGCCAATTCCCGCAGCCGCAACAAGCGGACCATCCCCAACTCAACTTGGCCATCGGCAATGACGTATTGGAGAATCTGCTGCGCCAAGGTGAGCAGCTCACCGCGCTGATCGCCACTGACGGAAAATCGGTTTCGAGCCAGTTCCAGCCAAGTGTCGACCTCAAGCGGTTGCTTATGGAGACAACCGATGCCAGTGTAAAGCGCCAGCCAGCCACAGCGCACCGCTTCGACTTCGGGAACCTGAGCCAGCAAGCCAAGCAGTTGTGGTTGATGTTGATTCGCCAGCAGCTCCAACCCGGCCTGACTAAGCAACTGGGAGATTGCCGAATACTGTTCGGCCTGTAGAAAACATTGAAAAGCGGCCAAAGGATCGCGCTTTTGCTGATACCAATCTGCGGCAAACAGACAAACCTGCTGTTGCTCCTCCTGGCTCAACAACTGAGTAGCCCGCCTCCTTAGCAGATCCCGAACGTCCGCCTTAAATTCCAGGGTTTCGTTACCGGCAGGCACTGACACCAGCAGCTGATCGTGCCGCTGCAAATAATCGAACACCGCCTCGATGTCGGTGATCTCACTCAGCTTCCCTGCCAGTGACAGCGGCAGCTTGTCGAGCATTGCCAATTTCAACAAAGTTCGTCGCCAAGGAAGAGGAAAGCTCTCGACCAGCAGTTCCGTCAATTGCGGCTCTTTCAGCTCCCCCATTGCGGACAATTTTCCCGCCAAGACCTGCTGCAAAGCCTGATCAGTCGTCGCCGATTGCCCATTGCCAGAGAGCAGAAGGCCACTGAGCCAACGCAGTTGGGCCGATTTTTCTTCCGGCGGTTCTTCCTGCTGAAGCAAATCATTCTGCCGCGCCTGCTCCCCCTGACATAAACGGAGCATGACCTTGATCCGCGCCAGCATTTCAACATTGCTGATCGGCTGGGAAATAAAATCGTGCGCACCAACTTCGAGCCCCTCGGCGCGCATCTCCGGCGAAGCCGAGTGAGCGGTGATCAACACCAATGACATTCCGGCAGTCCGCGGCTCGCTTTTTAACCGGCGGCACATCTCCAAACCGCTCATCTGCGGCATCTGCACATCGATAAAAGCGCCGTCAACCTGATGCTGCTCGGCCAATTTCAGCCCATCAATGCCGTTATTTGCGGTCAGGACACGCACTTGTGGCAGGTCGAGTTCGATAATCTTCGCCAACAGGATCAGATTGGTTGGATTATCGTCCACCAGCAACAGGGTAAATTGTCTGCTCTGCTCATCCATCGACAACCTCTAAATCGGCATCAGCCCGGCAAACTTGAGGAGCAATTTTTTAGGCCCGACCGAACTGAAGTAAACCGTCACCTTCTGTTTGTCACCACTGCCCTCCAATCGCCGGACAGTGCCGACACCAAACTTGATGTGGCGAACCTTGCTCCCGAGCCGCAGGCCGGACCCTGACTCCACGCTTGGTTCTTTTGCTACGCGCGGTTGTTCAGGGGCAACAACCGGTTCAGCGGTAACTTCAGACTTCTCCTCAGTCTCTGCCAGATCAAACAACGAAGCCAGATTGTGCTCCTGCTTGGCCACTTTTGGCGGTGCCATTCCGGTGACCCCGCCGGCAAGCAGTTCTGGCGGAATTTCTGCGAGAAACCGACTTGGCGGATTAAACTGATAGGTGCCGTAAACCCGGCGCCGCCGGGCATGCGACAGATAGAGTTTCTGCATCGCCCGGGTCATACCCACATAGCAGAGCCGCCGCTCCTCGGCCAACTCCTCGCCAGCATCACCGGAGCGGGAATGAGGGAAGATCCCCTCCTCCATCCCGGTCATAAAGACTACTGGAAACTCCAGCCCCTTGGCCGAATGCAGGGTCATCAAAGTCACCCGCTGTTGCTCCGGATCGTAATTATCCAGATCGGTGATCAATGCAACCTGCTCCAAATAATCCTGCAGAGAACCATCGCTGGCGGCATGTTCCTCCATTCCAGCCAGCAACTGCTCAAGATTTTCCAATCGACCCTTCGCCTCCTGCTTGCCATCACCGGTCATGGCTTGTTCCGCTTCCTCTCTGAGGGCGGGGCCATAACCACTGCGTTCAATCAACTCAGCCATCAGCTGAGGATAAGGCAAACGCTGCAGCTGTGCAGTAAAATCATCGATCAATGCCAGAAAACCGGTCACACGTTTAGCAGCCGCGCCTTTTAAGGTTCCATTTTCAAGAGCCAATCGGCAGGCCGCCAGAAAACTCCCGGCATCCGCTTCGAAAGCGGCAATCTTTTGCACCGTGGTGTTACCGATACCCCGAGCCGGAGCGTTGATGATCCGCTTGGCAGCCAGCGAATCGGCCGGATTCACCAGCAAGCGCAGATAGGAGAGCACATCCTTAATCTCCAGCCGAGCGTAAAACTTAACCCCACCGAACATGACGTAAGGGATGCGACAACCGCGTAGCGATTCTTCCAGCGCACGGGATTGCGCGTTGGTGCGATAAAAAACAGCAATCTCACGCAGACCGAAACCATCACATTGCAAGCGACCGATCTCTTCGGCAACGAAACGCGCTTCTTCCAGATCATCGGGAGAAGCTTCGATATGCAACGGTTCTCCGGGCGGGTTTTCGGTCCACAACTCTTTATCGCGCCGATCTGAATTATGTCCAACGACATGACCCGCCGCTTTGATGATCGACTCGGTCGAGCGGTAATTCTGCTCCAGCCGGATAATTTCGGCGTTGGGAAAATCGTGGTCGAAGTTGAGGATATTACCGACTTCCGCGCCGCGCCAACGATAGATCGACTGATCATCGTCACCGACCACACAGAGGTTCGCTTCGGGCCCGACCAGCAGCTGCACCAACCGATACTGAACTCGATTGGTGTCCTGAAACTCGTCAATCAGCAAATATTCAAAACGCTCCTGCCAATGCCGACGAACCTCGGGAAACTCTTCAAACAGCCGGACCGTCAGCAGCAGCAGATCACCGAAATCGACCGCGTTGGCGGCCTGCATTCGCCGTTGATAGAGGGCATAAAGCTCAACCAATTGGCGTTCGTTGGGGCGTGCTTCGAGCAGCATTTCTGGCAGAAAACCGCTATTTTTGGCGCTATCGATATAAGAGGCGGCCGCACGGGGCTTGAGGGATTTTTCCGCAATGCCCAGCTCTTTCAACAGATCGCGCAACAGTCGCAACTGATCCTGATCGTCATAAATGGTGAAGTCACGATTATAGCCGAGGTGCTGGATTTCCTGCCGAAGTATCCGTACACAACTGGCGTGAAAGGTCGCGACCCACGGAGATTCCCCCGCATCGAGCAGCGCTTCCAGCCGCTCGCGCATCTCGGCCGCCGCTTTGTTAGTGAAAGTGACCGCCATAATTCGCCAGGCTGGCACTCCCCGCTCCCGGATCAGGTGCGCAACCCGGTGAGTCAGAGCACGGGTCTTGCCAGAACCGGCCCCGGCCAGCAGCAACAGCGGACCTTCGGCATGCAGAACCGCCTGCTGTTGCGGCGCGTTTAACCCTTCCAGCAACTTAGACATTTTCATCTCCCAAATCAGAGACAATGGCTAAGCAAAAAATCCGGCCAGCAAGGCGGAGTGATTTTTCAGGGGCGAAGGCATACGCCAGTATGTCGAGATCCTGAAAAACAGGCCAACGCCGCAGGGTGGAGAATTTTGCGACGCCATCAATCATCGTCGTCTCCGAGAGTCTTGCTCATCAACGCACGATTGTAGGCGGTGATCATATCGCGACGAGAAATGATGCCATACAACTGCCGATGAGTTTCGCGATCAACGACCGGCAGCTGCTCGATATTACGATAGCCGATTTTACGCATCGCCGTGTCGAGATCCTCTTCTGGATGCACGGTGACAACCTCTGTGGTTGCCAGTTCCTTGATCACCACCAGATCCATCAGATCCTTCTCAAATACCACGCCCATGAAATCCTGCACCGAGATAATCCCGGTCAGTTCACCAAGTTCGTTGATCAACGGAAAATTGGTGTGATGCGTCTGCTCGATAAATTTGGCAAAATCACCCAACGTCATGCTCTCTGGAATCGTTTCAACGCGGTGCGACATGACCTCACCAACCGACAACGCCTTCATGATGTTGCGCTCTTTTCCCGCTTCCAGATCGATCCCGGCGCGGGTCAGCTCGGCTGTCTCGAGGCTGTCTTTTTTCAGATGCCGGGCAATGCTGGTGCCGATCACGCAGGACAACATAATTGGGATGATAACTTCGTAGCTGTCGGTAATTTCAAACAGCAAAAAGATCGCGGTCATCGGTGCGTGAGTCGCTGCGGCCAGAAAAGCGCCCATGCCGACCAACGCATAAGCTCCAGCAGACAGACCGGCTGCGGGAAGAACAAAAGCTATGATTTTTCCGAAAGCGCCACCGGCCACTGCGCCGAGAAACAGGCAGGGGGCAAACAGTCCACCCGGCATCCCGGAGCCAAGGGTGATTGAGGTCGCAACCATTTTCACCAACACCAAACCGGCCAGCAGATACCAGGCATAGTGACCGGAGAGAACGTTACTCATAAATTCATAACCGTTCCCAAACACCTGTGGAAAGACCATGCCGATCATGCCGACCATCAAACCACCGAGCAACAACTTGGCAAAGCGCGGCAACTTGATTGCCGCAATGCGATCTTTGATCCGCACATGCAGATCGATAAAACCTGCAGCCAGATAGCCGATAATCAGGCCGAGCAGCAAATAAAGCCCGATCTCCCAGAAACTGCCCATAAAATAGGGCGGCGCAATCAGCTCGGAATGATTCCCCAATAGCGCCCGCGAGACAACCGTTGCCATGCCGCTGGCAATGACGATGGAAGTAAAACTGGCCAGTTCAAAAGAAGAGAGCAGCACGATCTCTGTCGCGAAAAAGACCCCGGCAATCGGCGCATTAAAGGTCGCCGCGACTCCGGCAGCGGCTCCGCAGGCAACCAACACTTTAAGCCGGTCACCACTGACCTTGAACAATTGACCGAACTGGCTGCCGATGGCCCCGCCGATCGCCGCGATCGGGCCTTCCTGCCCAGCGCTGCCACCAGCCCCGATGGTGATCGCCGAACCGAGACCGCGGGTAAACACTGGTCGCAGCGGCAGCTTCGCTCCCCTCAAGTTAACCT
>CALZLE010000086.1 GCA_945788205.1 uncultured Desulfuromonadales bacterium | reverse complement strand
CTCCCCTCACCTCGATTGACCAATACGGTCGTGCTGATGGACTTTTGCCGGAACTTCTGCAGCAGGTTGCCAAGCAACACAACTGGAACATAGAGTTCATTCCTTGTCTCTGGCAGCAATGCTTGGAAAAGCTTGAAAGTGGAGAGATTGACCTTCTGCCCGCCATTGCTCACACCGAAGAGAGAGCAAAAAAATACCGCTTTGCAACCGAAACAGTCTTCACCAGCTGGGGACAAATATACCAGCGTAAGGAAAATAAACTCGATTCTATCCTGAAGCTCGATGGACAAAAGATTGCCGTTCTGGCGAAAGACGTTTACTACATTGGCGATCAAGGCCTTTTACAGGTCGCTGAACAGTTCGGCATAAAAATAGATTTTGTTCCCGTCGCTAGCTACGAAGAAGCATTCATAAAACTATCAGAAAAACAGGTTGATGCCGCTCTGGTTGGCCGGGTATATGGCCTGAAAAGTCGTCAGAAATTCAGCGTGTCACCCTCTCCGATCATGTTTAAACCGATTCAGATCCGGCCAGCTTTTTCCTCTTCTTCGCCAGCAACCATTCAACATCAATTCGACCACTCATTAGCGAACTGGAAACGTTCGACTGATTCGATTTATTACCAGTTGCTGGAAAAGTGGCTCGGCGAAAAATTGGCCCTGCAAAGTCCGGTATGGCTACACGGGCTGATGTATCTTCTCGCGGCAATCCTCTGCCTGTTGCTGCTGACAACTGTCTGGACCCGAAAACAGGTTAAGCTGAAAACACTGGAACTGGCTGAGAAAAACCGGCAGCTCGAAAATGAATTGACTGAGCGGCAGCAAGTTGAATTTGAACTCCGGGAGCGTCAGCAACAGTATCGGGTGCTGTTTGAAGAAAATCAGGCGATCATGATGCTGATCGACCCACAGAGCCGAAAAATTGTCGACGTCAATCAAGCCGCCTGTGACTTTTACCTGTATCCACGCGAAGCCCTGCAAGGCATGAGTATCGGTCTGCTCAATGAGTTAAGCGATAATGAAATACAGCAGAAAGTAGAACAGATTGAATCGCGCAAGCTGAATCTGTTTGAGTTGCAGCACAAGCGGGCAAATGGTGAAATTTGCCCGGTCGAAATCATGAGCAGCCCGATCATTGTTGAAGGCCGCTCGCTGATCTGTTCGATTATCCGTGATATCAGTAAACGGAAAATTGCCGAAAAAAAACTGGCCGATCGGAACAATTTTCTACAATCGGTGATCGACGGAGTTGCCGACCCGCTGATGGTGATTGATCTTAATTATCAGATTTTGCAGATGAATGCTGTCGCCAAAGAACAACTGACGACCGAGCAGGCAGAGCGGGAGGTGCTCTCCTGCCATCAAGTATCACACGCATCTGCAGTTCCCTGCAGCGGCGATGATCACCCTTGCCCAATCCGCGAAATCCAGGAAACCGGCCAACCGGTCACCGTCATTCACAATCACTTCAAAGGCCAGCAGTTGCAGATTGTCGAGCTGAACATCTCTCCGCTCTACAATGCTGAAGGTGAACTCTACGCTGTTATTGAAGTCGCTCGAGATATCACCGAACGCAAGCAGGTGGAACAATTGCTGCGCGAGAATGAACGGCGTTTACACCATCTGGCACACCACGATCCACTGACCGAGCTGCCAAACCGCTTATTATTTGAGGATCGCCTGAAACAGGCCTTAAGCAAAGCCCGCCGGAACAGAAAGCAGGTCGCCCTGTTTTTCCTCGATCTGGACCAATTTAAAGAGGTGAATGACAACCTCGGCCACGATTTCGGCGATCTCCTGTTGATTGATATTGCCAACCGCTTGAGCAGTTGTGTTCGCGAAAGTGACACTGTCGCCCGGCTGGGTGGTGACGAGTTTCTCGTGCTGCTGGAAGAGATTGAATCGATCGAGATGATCGAACAGATGGCTGAGCGAATCTGCCAGACTCTGACCCATGAACTGAGCCACGAAAGTTACGATCAGCGGATCAGCGTCAGTATCGGCATCAGCATCTACCCCGAAGACGGCAGTGCTGGCCAAGAGCTGCTTAAAGCTGCCGATCAGGCGATGTATCTGGCGAAAGAAAAAGGCAAGGCAACCTACCAGTTTGCCTCCACCCCCCAAGGGTTTTTCGACTTCAAAGCCTAGGCTTCACTGCACTAAACCAGCTTTTCAGCGACACTGCGCAGTTTGTCTTGCATCGTTTGCACACGATCAACCCGCGATCCCAATTTGATTGTGGTCGTAATTCGCGGCGCGCCAGCAGCGTGGATCTTCTCATGGCAGGCCTTGATTGCAGCAAATACCTGATCATATTCGCCTTCGATGTTGGTTCCATACGCATGCAGTTGAAAAGACAGACCAGCGTCCTCAAGCACCTGCTGGCAGAGCGCTACATACTTAGAAACTGAGACCCCGACACCCAGGGGAACGACACACAAATCGACAATTACTTTCATTTTTCTCTCTCCTTTCATCGACCATTAAATTATCGACAGTATAGAGGCTCTCTGGGCAAGCAAGCAATATTGTGGAGAACTATTCTGAACCTGTTCGATACTAAACGGCCCTCCTGAACCATCATATCCCACAACTTACAATTACATCCTATTTCTCGTGTGGGAAAAGGTGGATTTGGGGACATCGGCAGATTCGGCTAACAGGGGTTCTGCCCCGATTTTTAAAATAAATCTCCTGGCAACCTCTCTTCAGCGGCTAAATTCACTCTACCCTTAGCCTTTCCCCGGCCTTATATTCAGATAGAAATCTGGTAAACTGAACGGCAGGGGTCTGCAATCTGACCCTGTCGTTTTTCGTTGTGTCAACTCTCCAGTGCAGGAGTCGGAAGATGAAGTCTAGCTGCAGTCTGGTTCTGGTTATAATAAGTGTTTGCTGGTTGTTCGCGACAAGTGCCCTGGCAAAGGACGCGGAAAAAGATTTCGCAGTCTGGCTGGAAAACCTCCGCGTGGAGGCTCGCAGCGCAGGAGTTTCACAGGAGACCCTTGAGGAGACCCTGGCTGGTATAGAAGAGCCCCTGTCGCGTGTGATCGACCTCGATCGAAAGCAGCCAGAGTTTACCCAGTCCATGGAGGACTATGTCGCAGCCCGGGTCAGCGAGAAGCGTATCGCCAACGGACGCAGGATGATGAGCCGCTATCCGACTTGGCTGGGCCGGGTTGAAAAAGAATACGGAGTACCGAGGCGCTTCATAGTGGCGCTGTGGGGAATCGAGACCAACTATGGTGAGCACACTGGAAGTTTTCCGGTCATTCACTCGCTGGTCACCCTGGCCTATGACGAGCGCCGCGGCGCATATTTTCGCAAGGAGCTGCTCGATGCACTGCAGATTCTCGATGCTGGCCACATTCCATCGAGGCGCATGAAGGGCTCCTGGGCCGGTGCCATGGGACAATGCCAGTTCATGCCCTCTTCCTTTCGCCGATATGCGGTTGATGCCGACGGCGACCGTCGCATCGACATCTGGAACTCGGTCCCCGATGTGCTGGCTTCGGCAGCCAATTACCTTGCACGCGCTGGATGGAAGGATGACCAGACCTGGGGACGCCCGGTAAAGTTACCTGAAAAATTTGATTTTTCCTTGGTTGGGCTGGAATCCCGCCTCCCGCTTTCACGTTGGCAGTCCCTTGGATTGCGGCGCAGCAACGGAGGGGCCCTGCCTCGACGCGATCTCGATGCCTCGCTGATCATGCCTGATGGTCCCGGCGGACCGGCCTACTTGGTTTATGACAATTTCCGGGTGCTTCTGGCCTGGAACCGATCCAACTCATTTGCAATTGCTGTCGGGACACTTTCCGACCGGTTTGTTGCCGGAAGGAAAAAGGGGGGTTGAATCTGTCCTACCTCTAGCAAGTTTTGGCCGACTTGATTCCGACGAGTATCGACTTATCGGATAGAGAACGAACCGTTTTCTGCTGAAAAACTCACCCTGCTAAAAATGTCCTGTAAGTTGTTCAGTATTGTTTTGATGGTCAGAATGTCGGCCAGATCGAGCATGTTATGAATCTCGCCACTCCCAGAATCAATCTCATGGGTTCTACAAAACACGCTGTCAGAATGTGTCTGATTAATGCCGCATGTCACGTCCTAAAATAGATTGACAGTTTTTCTCAAGCCACCTCCCTTGCGGAGGTGGCTTTCTTATGTACTTCTTCTGGTGTTTTCATGTTCAAGCTCAGGTGTGGTCGCATGCGGTTGTAAATAG
>CALZLE010000085.1 GCA_945788205.1 uncultured Desulfuromonadales bacterium | reverse complement strand
TGTTCCTTACCTTCCGGCCCGTTTCTCGTCGCATCGGTGACTCTGAAAAGAGAAACTGTTGATGTTCCAACCGCTGCAGCAATATGAATCGGACCCGTATCGCAGCCAATAACAAGATCAGCGGATGCCATCAAAGCGACAAAGTCCTGCAAGCTCCCCCGTGGCCACAAAACAGCCCGACCATCAACACTGCTGATGATCTCTTCAGCAGCCTGTTTTTCCTCAACGTTGCCCCAGGTCAATACCGGATGTATCCCCATCTCCTCAACTAGATGTTTGGCCAACTCCTGCCAAGCCGATAAAGCCCACAGTTTCGTTGTCCAGGTCGTCCCATAATGGCAAACAATAATTTTCTCACCAGCCAGCCCATAGCTTTCCAGCTGCGCTTCTACCCTTTCACGACTCTTCTCTTCGACCGGCAGTGGCCCGGCAGATGGAACATCAATATCTCCAGGAAAAGCTGCTTTTGCAATCGCCAAAGAACGCCGGGCAATGTGGTGTTCATTTTCATTTAGAGAAACATGGTAACGGGTTGCCAGCAAATTTGGCAACTCACGAACATTTTTTCGGTCGAAACCGTATTTCTTCTGACCGCGAGAAAGAAACGTAAAAAGTCCACTTTTGCTATTTCCCTGCAGATCTAGAATGATGTCATACGTTTCACTCCGCAGCAAACTGGAAAACTGCCTAACTTCAGTCAGCATCTCCAGCACAGGCAACTTCCGCCATCGTTTGGTGCGTAAAGGAATCACCTGGTTTATCAGCGGATGACCGTCAAGCAGATCGACAAATGCTTCTTCAACCAGCCAGTCGATCTGAGCCTCGGGGTGTGCGGTGAAAATATGTTGCAGCACAGGTAGGGCATGGACAACATCCCCCAGTGCACTCACTTTAACGATGAGAACTTTCACGACAGCAGTTCCTGCGCGGCGGCAATAACATCAGCGGCCTCAATAGCCAGCATACAGCGATGGTCTATTGGGCATTGGCGTAGCAGGCAGGGGGCGCAATCAAACTCTTTGCGAACAATCTTTACCTTCTCGGAATGCGGCGATGTCGTCGTGTGATCCGTCGGCCCAAAAACAGCGACAATTGGGATACCAAAAGCTGCGCCGACATGCATCGGCCCTGAATCATTGGTAATCAACAGGCGACCCGCCGACATAATAGCCATCATTTCACGAACTGAGGTTTTACCGATAAAATTCAGTGGCTCGGTTTTCATTGCAGCCGCAATATCTGCTCCAATTTCCAGCTCCCCCGGGCCACCAGTCAGCAGGATCGGCGCTTGATACTGTTCCGATAATGCATCGGCAACTTCAGCAAAACGCTCAGGAAACCATCGCTTTGCTGAACCGTACGCAGCCCCCGGATTAATGACTATCGGTGCCTGGTCAGGAGTCAGAGACTTAGCCCAACCCAGCTCATCTGTGCTGCAGTTCAACGCGAGGACATTATCGCCGCCCGCAATTCCAAGAGACTTCAGAAGCTTTAAATAGTACTCCGTATGATGCAGGCACTTATCCTTAGCTGTCACCGGTACCGGGTAGTTCAGCAACAAACGTCTGCCATCAGTCGTATAGCCTGCCCGACGAGGAATACCAGCCAATGCAGCGATGATCGCCGCCTCAATTGCATTCTGCAGCAGAATCGCCAAATCAAACTTCTGCTTCCGCAGCTGAGCTGTTAATTTCAGTAAGCCTTTGAAACCCGCGTGAGATGCTTTTTTATCGTAAACGATAATCCGATCAACACTGGGGTGATGATGAAAAAGCTCGGCAACCAAAGGGGTCGCAAGCAACACAATCTCCGCAGTCGGAAATTGAGCCCGGATGGCACCCAGTGCGGGTGTTGTCATCACAGCATCACCAATCCAATTGGTGGACCGCACTAAAATCCGCTGGATTGAACAATCAGCTAATTGTTTTTTCGCTCCCACGCTTACGTCTCTATAGTTGTTGCTTCATCGATCAACATCACCGGAACCCCATCGCGGACCGGAAAGCTCAGGCGACAAGCCTGGCAATTAATGGCCAAACCGTCTTCTGTAAGATCAACTGATTGCTTGCATTTCGGGCAGGCAAGGATTTCCATTAACTCAGGGCGTACTGTCATTTTTCGCTCCATAATCTAGGTTCTAGGGCCTCCTTGAAAGCCGCTTCATTTTCAAGGAAAACACTCATCGGGACTTGGTAACACGGAAGATCAAAACAATCGTTAGTCAGTTTAACCGCATCCTTTTCAGTTGTGATCAACGCCTCACAACCCTGACTGGCACCTTTTATGTCTCTCAGTGTCGCTGAATCATAATCGCAATGATCCCCGAGAGGGAGGCTACTGACAATCGGCAACCCGGCATCCGTCAGGGCAGAAAAAAAATGACTCGGGTCTGCAATCCCGGCAAAAGCGAACAGCTTCTTTTGTGCAAGCTGTGCAAAGCTGATGGAATTCCCATCAAGAGAGACAGCTTCTTCAGCCAACCGGTGCTGACTGGCGAAAACGGGTGTCGCACCTGATTTGAAAATCGTATCAGACGTTGAGCGTGTCAGTAATAATAAATCAGCACGCTGCAACGCCACCGGGAACTCTCGTAATAAACCTGCTGGCAGCGGCCAACCATTAGCCAGTGGATATTTAGCATCGAGCAAAACCAAATCGAGGTCTCGCCTGACTGCCTGGTGCTGAAAACCGTCATCAAGCACCACAATATCGGCAGAGAACTTCTCGACGGCGGCGCGAACCCCAGCAGCTCGTTTGCGGGCGACAAAAACATAAGACGTTGGATTTCTGCGTGCAAGCAGATATGGCTCATCCCCTGCTTGACCAGCATCAAGTAACAGGCCATCGCCTTTTGAAACAACCCCGACTTCACCGGAAAAAGTACCGCCATAACCGCGACTGACAACTGCGACCTTTTTCCCCTGCTGCAGAAAATTCTTGACCAGCCAATCCACAACTGGCGTTTTTCCTGTTCCACCCGCAGCGAGGTTACCAACAGAAACCACCGGCACAGCAGCACGGTAACTGACAAACAGACCCGACGCATAACATTTGCTACGCAACCAGCCGACCGTTCCATAGAGTAATGCCCAAGGAAACAGCAATAGAAAAACGATCCACTCTACGCCGCTGTCTGGCCCCTGCAGAGCGAGTTTGCGATGGAAGCGGAATAAATCGCGCATCAGTCTTTCACATACCGTGAGATAAAATCCATCGTGCGTTCCGTCGCCCCGGCGTTTTCGGCAATCAGTGAGCTGCCGGCCTGCCCCATCGCCCGACGGCGAATCGGATCATCCAACATCACCGCGCTCTGTTTTATCAGTTCTCGCTGGTTCATCACCTTCACACCGGCTCCAGCACGGATGAGCTTTTCGGAAATAACCCGGAAATTCTGCACGTGCGGACCGAACAACACAGGCTTGCCGAGTAAACAAGCCTCAAGTAAATTGTGACCACCGATCGGCACCAGACTCCCGCCGACAAAAACCAGGTCCGATACAGCGTAAAGATCGAGAACTTCGCCTAAGGTATCAACCAGCAGAACCTGCCCGGAAGTAAGAACGGGCTGACCGGCTTCAAGCCCACTCCGAAGACGGTACTCGATCCCCTTTTCTGCCAGTAACGACTGAACCTCGCGGCAGCGCTCAGGATGCCGTGGAATCAGCACCAACCCAAGCTGGCGGTCTTGCTCAAGCAAAGCCTGATAGACTTCCAGCAATTGAGACTCTTCACCAGCGTGGGTACTCCCGGCAACGAAAATCGGTAAGTCATCTGGCAGACAGAAGGAGGCTTGCAGAGCCTGTACTTCATCGTCCGATAAATTTCTTAACTCATGATCAAACTTGAGGTTGCCCGTATTCCTAACCCGTAAACTCTCAGCTCCAAGTTGACCGATACGCTCAGAATCAAGTTGCGACTGCATACAAAAAGCCGAGAAATATTGCAGAACGGAACGCAATAGTGGCCGAAAAAACCGATAGCGTGGATAAGAGCGATCAGAAATTCGACCGTTGACCAAAACCAGTGGGATCTCTAGAAGATTCGCCTGATGAACAAAGTTAGGCCAGATTTCCGTTTCGACAATGACCACCAGATCGGGATTTATAACTTTTAAAATCCGACGTACAACCCAGGAGAAGTCGAAAGGGAAAAACATGCAGCAATCGACATTCTGATTCTCCATCCCCATCGCGTGGCCGCTTTCAGTGACGTTCGTCAGAAGTAGCAAATGCTCGGGATAGCGTTGCCGAAATTCTTTCAGCAGAGGTTCAGCGGCACGCGTTTCACCGACAGAAACGGCATGTATCCAAAGAACCTTACGATTCTGCAACAGCTGTAGCCGCTCCTCGGATAAATATCCGAATCGCTCACGAAGCCCCAAACGACTCTTACCGTAACGAAAATTTCGCAAAAGATAGAAAGGAACCAAAAATACGGCCGCTATCAGCAGCAACAGGTCATATAGCAGATACACCGTAGACCTCCAGCTGCGCTTGTGCCTGTTGTTGATTTAATTCCATGGCTGCAATCAGACGTTCGCGAAAAACCTCAACCCCCTCAGCAGCATCAAAGCGGACTGGTTCGCCAAAAGCATAAACGCCACGGCAAAAGGGATAAGGGAAAATAAATTTGTCCCAAGAAGCAAAACGGTGCCCTCGGCTGCAAGCAAAAGCCATCGGTACAACGGGTCTGCCACTCATACGAGCTAACTGCACGACTCCATCCTTCAACTCATGTCGTGGGCCCTTAGGACCATCGGGGGTCAAAACGACATCGACCGGCTCTTTGCCCAACTCAAGCATCTGCCGAAAGGCCGCTCGGCCACCACGCGATGAGGATCCACGAACCGTGTTCTGCTGAAAATATTTCATAGTTCGGGCAAGCAGTTCGCCATCTTTTGAGGCACTGATCAGCAGTTTGGCGTGTTTTCCCGGGTAGCCAAAGACCATCAATAACAACTGATCATGCCAGAAGGAGATAATAACCCGTTCGCCCCGCTGCCAACAGCCCTTTAAATGATCAACGCCAACGGTTTCTGTGCGAACCAGCAGGTGAATCAGTCGGATAAGAACAGCAGCCACAACAGGAACAACTGCAAGCATGAGACGATCTTTAATCCGCATCAGTCCTGCTCCTGAAACTGAATATCGTACAAACGCTTATAAGAACCACCCTGTTTGAGAAGCTGCTGGTGTGTCCCCTGCTCTTTCAGCTCACCTTCTTCCAGCACAAGAATGCGATCTGCATGCATGACGGTAGAGAGACGATGTGCGACGACAAAAGTTGTCCGATTACGCATCAGGTTACTTAATGCCCGCTGTACGACAGCTTCGCTCTCTGTGTCCAAAGCGCTGGTTGCTTCGTCCAGCAATAAGATCGGTGCATCGCGTAAAATCGCCCTGGCAATACAAATACGCTGACGCTGTCCACCCGACAAACGGACACCACGGTCGCCGATAACCGTTGCATAACCTTCCGGCATTTCTTGAATAAAATCATCGGCATAAGCCATTTTTGCGGCATCTTCAACTTCAGCTTCTGTCGCTTCAGGTTTTGAATAGCGGATATTATTCGCCAGGGTATCGTGAAATAAGAATGTTTCCTGATCTACCAGAGCAATCTGTTGTTTCAGACTCTGTTGCGTGACC
>CALZLE010000084.1 GCA_945788205.1 uncultured Desulfuromonadales bacterium | reverse complement strand
TCCGGGATACCAGTCGATAATCATTTTTTCACTCCAAAAGCAAAAACCACCGGGTCGCTCCCTGTGGTTTTGAAAGAGGCACCTTATAACATATCTGGGCACCAATGGTAAGTCCCTGTTTTTGCGCTAATCGTCAATCTCTTACAAGCAAAAAACTATTTGCTCCTTACTTCCATAAATGCTACAAACTCCACGCACCCACCGCAGGGCCCATCCCCTGCGGTTTTTCATTTTAAAAAAGGTAGTTAAGTTATGATCAGCGCACACAATGTGGCCCTTGCCTACGGCAAGCGGGTCATTTTTAAAGATGTCAATATCAAGTTCGTGCCCGGCAACTGCTATGGCCTGATCGGCGCCAACGGTGCCGGAAAATCGACCTTTCTGAAAATTCTCGCCGGTGAGTCGGAAGCGGATAAAGGTGAGGTTTCGGTCGGTCCCGGCGAGCGGATCGCCATGCTGCGCCAGGACCACTTCGCCTTTGACAACCATACCGTCATCGACACGGTGATGATGGGGCATGAACGGCTGTTCAAAGTGAAGGCCGAACGCGAGGCGATCTACGCCAAAGAAGAATTCACCGATGAGGACGGCGTCCGCTCGGGGGAACTGGAAGCGGAATTCGCCGAAATGAACGGCTATGAAGCGGAAAGCGAAGCGGCCGTGCTGCTGAATGGTCTCGGCATTCCCGAAGAGCTGCGCCACAAACTGATGAAAGATCTCGAAGGGGGCGAAAAGGTCCGCGTGCTGCTGGCCCAGGCGCTGTTCGGCAATCCCGATATTCTGCTCCTCGATGAGCCGACCAACCATTTGGACCTGAAATCGATCCAGTGGCTGGAGGATTTTCTCTCCCGCTTCCAGAATACCGTGATTGTTGTCTCCCACGACCGGCACTTTCTCAACCAGGTCTGCACCCATGTGGCCGACATCGACTTCGGTAAGATCACCGTTTATGTCGGCAACTACGATTTCTGGTACGAAGCCAGCCAACTGGCACTGAAGCAGAAGCAGGAAGAGAACCGCAAGGTCACCGATAAGGCCAACGAGCTCAAAGAGTTTATCCAGCGCTTCTCCTCCAACGCCTCCAAAGCCAAGCAGGCGACTTCGCGAAAAAAATTGCTGGAGAAATTAACAATCGAGGATATGCCCGTCTCCTCGCGAAAATATCCCTTCGTGGTTTTCAAGCCGGAGCGCTCCTGCGGTGACGTGATCCTGGAGATCAAGGATCTGTGCAAAACCATTGATGGCGTCAAGGTGCTGGATAACTTCAGCCTGACGGTGGGCAAAGGGGACAAAATCGCCTTTATCGGCGGCGACAGCCTGACCAAAACCACCCTGTTTCAGATTCTGGAAGGCGATCTCGAGCCGGACAGCGGTAGCTTTCGCTGGGGCGTAACCATCACCCCGGCCTATTTTCCCATCGACAACAGCCGCTACTTTGAAAAGGATCTCAACCTGGTTGAGTGGCTGCTGCAGTTCGCCCCAACCGAGGGAGAAAGCTTTGCCCGCGGTTTCCTCGGCCGGATGCTCTTCTCCGGGGATGAAGCGAAAAAGCAATCGACGGTCCTCTCCGGTGGCGAAAAAGTCCGCTGCATGCTGGCCAAGATGATGCTCACCGAGGCCAACGCGCTGATCTTTGACGAGCCGACCAACCACCTGGACCTGGAATCGATTACTGCGCTGAACAACGGGCTGATGGAATTCAAAGAAGTGATCCTCTTCACCAGCCACGACCATAAGTTTCTATCCACTGTCGCCAACCGGATCATCGAGTTCACCCCCAAAGGCTATATCGACCGGATGCTGACCTTCGATGAATATCTGGAGAGCAGCGAGGTGGCGAAAATCAGGGCGGAGCATTATCATGGAGAGGCAGACCTGAAGCTGTAACTGGAAACATTGATAAAAAAAGCCCCTGCTGATTCGCTTCCAAGGGGGTTACTTATTTTGTTCAAAAGCACGCAAGCCCACACTGAATCCCCTTAGCTCGCAATGAGTTAGGGGGATTTTTATTGCCGGAAAAATCTGTTCCAGCCGATCCGCCTCCTGTCAGGAACTCCTAAAGGCTCTTGCGGCCCTATTTTAAAAACGATATCTGAGATGGTCATTTAAGGGCTGGAGACAAGGCGCTGTTTCACTTACAGGTGCCCAAATTTTTGACCGGCCCCCCTGCAAGTGACGCCGGGCACCACTCAGGATACCGACTGTCCTTCGCCCCCTTCAAAAGCAACTCGATCTCAGGAGGCGTTAGATAATCCCGTTCTCTTTCGAGGTCATCGACAGCTTGAGGCTCAACTTTTAACAAAAGACTTTTTTGTTGAAAGTTAAAAGAGTTCATTTCAAGGGGAAGTTGACATCTGAAAATTCGCTATATTTAGCACAGCTTCTATTTGAATTTTTTCGACCCGTTAGAACGCCCACAGATCCACCTGTAGCGACAAAGTAAAGGAGCTTTCTTCTCGCGAATGTGGGTTTATCTCAGTTGGACCAATCAAAATGCCATATAAGGGGACAGCAGCTCGATCACGACAAAAACTACCGTGGCAACCAAAATTACCAGAAGAACCTTTTCCCACATCGTTTTCTGCGTGCCCCTGAATCCAACCAGGTCCTCATGATGAAAGCTGTGATCGTGGAACCAATTACTAACACGTCCCATCGCCCCTCTCTTTCTCCCTCCTGCATGCTTACATTTTAGCATGGCTGTCTGGGGCGGCAGTAAAAAATCACCAACCTCAATACCAGTCTTCACGTACCGAAGAACAATGAAATTCCCGAAAGTCACTGATGTCTATTAAAGCGGGAAAAGCCCTCCATCTCCAGATCGGGGGCTTTTCCTCTTTATCGCGACGTACAGTAACGCTGGATCTTTCCAATGTTCTGACCCGTAAAAACAATGCAGAACAACTTTCAGTACAGTCTTGACTGATCGATAGTTTCGGGCTGAAATTACCCTCAATCATTGTCCAACAAGTGGGTACTTATTGGAATCGGTCCGGTCAAAACTACCTATATTTTATAATCGGTAGATCTGACCGGAAATGCTTTTGCAAATGTGCTTTGCTGGTTTTTAATGGGCACATTTCTTGTCCTGAAGAGATTGGGTGACCTGCATCAGCTCAAGAACGGAGCGGGTAAGCCGATTTTTATATTCTGAAATTGTTTTATGACAG
>CALZLE010000083.1 GCA_945788205.1 uncultured Desulfuromonadales bacterium | reverse complement strand
GCACTGCGGCAAGCGCCTGGCCAAAATCCTCTCCTGGCATGAAAAAATTAACTCTGCTCGAACAGTTATCCAGCTTTTTCCAAAATGGTCCCCCCTGCATCACGGGGGAAGGGGAAGGCGCGATGCAGCTTTCAACAAAAAGGGCCTTTTGTTGAAAGTCTTCTTTTGGGGGCGAAGAGAAATGGGGGGGACCATCAGGTTTTGCAATGCCACTAATGTGCTACGGCAAGCCGTGACCCCATGCCTGGGCACAGTCAGTGTGAGCCGCCATCTTGCAATCTTTCAGGCCTGACCCGCTTCCCCAGGCCTGACCCGCTTCCCGCTTCCGCTTCTTTTTCCTTCGGTCATCATGGTTTTAAGAGCACCTGCAATGCCCTGGCCGGCAATGTGGGGGTTTTTTATTGCCACGCTACCACATCTGGGAAAAGTGTCAATGGAAAATTACAGCATGATGTGTTTATGTGCTTTTTGGGCACTACATATAGGGCTTGGCCTGCTTTTAGGTAGCCTTTAACTTGTTTTTAAAGGTTTTTCTTTGTGGTTCCCTTCTCCCCTTCCACTAACAATTCAAGCTCTCTTTCAGGCGATCTAATTCCGCCTTCGGAAGTCTTCGCTCCATAAGTGGCCAAGTCTTGATCCACCGGCAAAGTTCTTCCGGAGGAAGAAGTCCTCGTTCATACACCTCCTGCACCACCCAGATAGCTCCACGATACTCCACACCTTCCACCTCGCAACGGTTTCGCAAGGGGCGGTCTCCTGAAAGGAGAACTCTGCCCTGATTCTTCGCATAAAAAAGGCAGAGGGCGTCCGGAAAGCTCAGCTTTCCATTCATCATCCTTTTGGCAGAGGGGGCCCAAGCCACATCCGATGAAATGATGTCTATTCCGGCGTCAATGACCGCCTCTCTTAGTCCAGGTTGACTCTCATGTTCACATTCGCCAAGCACGACGTCCAAAACCTCAGTCGGCGATATCTGAGGGAGAACCGACACGCCGTCCACGTCGAACAGGGTGATCAGGATGTTTGCGTCGGTTACCAGAATCAAGACTCAGCCCCCTCTTCAAGCCACTCTTGAAGTTCATGGCGAACTTCCACTAGTGGTTTGCCAAGGATTTCCGCTGCCCGGGAGGTGGTGATCTCTTCTTTGAGCAGTGCCTGGTAAACAAGTCGCTCCAGTCGGCGAAGTGTCTGAGGCGGCGGAAGCACTGGTTCTTCGCTTGTGGGGCCATACTTTTTATCAAGAGCGTCATACTGCTGCCGTTTTTGGCCGGACCGAATTACCCCTACCTGGTTGGCTCGTATCAAGATCGTTCTCATGCTGATCTGATAACGGAGTTTGAGATCTTGGAGGAGTGGTTCCGGTATCCACTGACGGCGGTAATTGCGAAGCTCCTTTTCCAAGACGTTGCGAGGCATCAGGATCGCTCCAGCAAAGTGGTTTGCAGCATTTTCTTTCGCCCTGTCTTTGCCGGGCTGGAGTTTTCCATACTCGCGGCGATGGAAAATCAGGTGCCCGAGCTCATGCAGTGCCGTGAAATACTTTCTCTCCGTTGGGTGGTTGTCGTTGACGAAGATAACGCCTCCCAGCTCTTCCGTGTATGCTGAGAGCCCCGAGACTTCACTTGGCAATGGGTGCAGGATGACCTTGATTCCTTTGCTCTCAAGAAGAGACAGGACATCGCCCAAGGGGGCCTGCTCCACGCCAAGCCAATCCCTTATCTCTCTTCCCATGGCCTCAGACGTCAACGGATCGTAGCCTTCAAGGTTGTGAGAGGGGGGCAGTGCTGACAATTCTCCGGTCATTTTTTCTACCGAGGCATAGTCCTGGGATTTGCGGCCCAATAAGGCGCGCAGCTCGGGACCAAGACCTTCCGGGTTGTCCGCTCGGAACAATAGCGACGGACCGGTCTCATCTGCTTCTTCAAGGAGGAGGTCCAGTGGAGTGTTAAGGGCTCGTGAGATTTTAGAAAGCTGCTCCAGGGTAGGCGCACGTTCCCCTTTTTCCCAAGCGGCTATGGTCTGCCTGGTTACTCCAAGCAGGTTTCCCAGGTCCTCTTGGGACATATTGGCCTGTTCCCGGTAGGCCCGGATTTGCTTAACTTCTGCGGCCATGTTTTCTCCCCTTTTCTTCATCCGATGTTATGTTTATATAACACATATCAAAAGATAGGCATTTTTTCAAGGCCACATTTGTTATATTGGTGAGGGGATATTCAAAGCCGCTTGTGAGGGGAAGCAGCCTTTTTGCACTTGACCCTAAATTGGGTCTGGAGCAACAAAGGGTCGAGGGGAGGGGCTGGTTCTTGGCAGGTAAAAGGGCCGGCCGGGCAGTAGTGACGACTACAGCCCGACCGGCCTTTTCTTTTCTCCCCCTCTTCAACGTCCGGCACCAAGCCTTCTCTCTGCCTGCGTCACAGGGGAGGGAAGGGTCGCAAGCTGGGTGCAGCTATCAACGAAAGGGGCCTTTTGTTAAAAGTCTCCTTAATGGTCCCTGGCAATTCCTCATAAGCCACTTCTTACGGTCCAAGTGATTTTTTACTGCATTCCAGAAGACCGTTGAGTGGTGCCTGTCCAGCAGAGGTAGGGTACCAGGGACATTCTATAAAGGAGGAAGAGAGCTCTCCTATAAGGGTAACTCCCGACTCATATATCTTCAAAATGTCTTCGTTGGCGGGGGTCTCACCTCTCCCAAGTGACAACACACCTAAGTCGCCGAAGTTAAATCACTATCCGTCTTCTTGCTGTGGGCGGCCTGTGCCGTGGTTCGATTGTCTGTGGCAAAGTTTCAGGACTATTTTGTTAACAAAATGAAGCTTCTGATATCAAGGATGAAACCTTGAGTTCCACTGATGGTACTCAACAGAGGTCACTCACATGCTGTACGCTTTTCCTGACTGATAATGTTCCATTGAATATTGGTCACTTCAAATGGTACCTTGGTCGCTTTTTATTATTTGCAGTAATGCACTAACACCTCAAACCTCGGGGCTGAAGACGGCGGCAGAGCGAAGGGCAACTATAAGTTTTGAAGGGACCTTATTCACTTTCTACGCCCCGATTTAGAGTTGTACTCAGAAAGTCGTCTGTTGCAATAAAGAGAGGCTCTGAATGATTCTCTTTTCTCATCAGTGGGATAACCTTGGTACGAATTCCCATCCCTCTGGCATCCACATAACCATAGTCACGCAATACCTCGACAATAATTGGATTACGCGGAGACCGCTGTCCTGCCTTCATTTTTTCAATGGTCATTGAGTTCTGAAGAGTGCCAGGGCTGACCACTTCAATTCGATTGGAATAACAGGTCACCTCGATATCTATAAAACGGGTCCAATCCCGGTGCGCAACGGCATTGATGATTGTTTCCCGTACAGCATCCCAAGGATAAAACCAGGTTTTTGTTCGCCGCATATGCTCGTCGATGGTGTCGCCTTCTTGGGAGATGAAGGGGCGGAGTGTGCGGGCAATCTTCTCGATTAATCCATCATCAACAATCCGCCTATTCCCTGATTCATCAATTTCCCACCTGCCGACCATGGGGCCATCCAATACTTCATCCAGAAGTGCCTGGTAAGTTTTGTCTTCACCTTCAAACGCCATTACTCGTGTACCAGCCTGCCGTAAATAACGCCGGGGGGATATGCCGAACAAAACCAAGCCGGCAATTGTACACACGATGTCATCGGTGGGGGTCTCGACAAGAAACCCCAAACCTGTCAATCGCTGCTGCCACTGTTCATCAGTTTGTGGAACTTCCGGATCAAAAATGATGTCCTTTAGATAATTTTCAAGACGGGCCATATCTAGCGAGCCGATGGAGCTCCCTGGCACCGGCATCACTTCTGTGTGCAGCATTCCTCCCACGGCAAATAGTCTGGCCTGTTGTTCCCTGGATGCAATTTGAGACGTGCTTCCAACACGGATGTAGATTTCCTCTCTACCAGCATGCCTCACTACATAAGGCTTGGATATGCCCTGTGGGAAGGTGATGACAGCGACACGTTTGCCGTCCTCCAACAGAACTTCTTCGTAAAAGGGGAGAATCATGGGGTGAATTTTGTCTCGAAAGACATTCATTACCCATTCTTCAATATTGTCGCGTTGCAGGCCAGTAACCGTGCCATCATCATCGACGCCAAGAAGGATACGGCCACCTTGGAGATTGGCCAGAGCGACAACTTCTTTTGCCAGTTGCTCAGGCCGGATATCGTCACGCTTGAACTCGACACCGGAATTTTCACCATTCGCAATAATTTCAAGCAATTCTGTTCGAAGCATTGGTCACCTCACTTCAATATCCATATTTGGCCTTGCGTTGGTTGAAGGCTGTTTTCCCGCCCTCAAGAATCTCCGCAGCTTTGTCCCTGATCCCAGGCACATCGATTGCACCCTGGTAGCCAGCGGGCAAGCTGCCGTGGCCTTCGGCGGCACTGAAAACCCCAATCCATTCCGCATCTCCGAAAACAGGGATGTTTGCATTGTGTGTTGCAAATATGAATTGCCGAGCGATTTTTGCCGAACGTAACTCCGAGACAATCCGGTCCGCAATGAACGCATTATCCAGATTGTCTTCCGGCTGATCCATGATCAGCGGGTCCAGGTTCGACAATAATAAGAGATGCAGAATGGCCGTGCATTGCTGGCCAGTAGAAAGCCTTTCGAGTTCACGGTAGTTTTCCGCACCTTCGTGGGCCACGTTCAGCTCGATGTTGATGATATCCGGTAGCTCGATTTCTGCGATTTCAAGCTGTTGCGCCAAAGTTAGCCGCCCCAAAGCCTCAGCAACGGTATTGGTGATGCCCCACTTCGTATTCCTTAACGCCTCCAGACCATCGGCGATCAGCTCAGACAGTTTTACGGGGGAGAAATCCTCGGCTGTCCTAATCCATGCCAGGCGCCCTTCGCCTACACCCTCCAGGTTGCATTTAAGAAGGTACTCAATCAAAGGTGTACGATTGGCTTCCGGGGCAACGCTTAACTTGAGCTTGCCCGCTAGCTTTCTGTTCAGCCTCTTTAACGCCCGCTCGGCGTGTGACGATCTTTCAGCCCGGATAGAAGAAAGCTCGTCCAGTAGCAATTTACGGGTTTTAAGAAATTCGTCCACAACCGCCTTGCGATTGGTAAGCAATGCTTCCTTTGGGCGAATCCGCTCAATGTCCTGCATGAGTTTTTGGAACTGTACACCGATTTCTTTTCCGCTGCGCCCCTCGCACGAAGGCAATTCCTTGAAAGTTTTTTCCAAGGCATCTTCTTCTCCCTTTATTGCCGCCGCCAGGGATGATCGAAACCCCGTCAATGTGGTCTTGTGGGAGTCCAGGGTTGAGTGCATTTCCCCGAGCTTCTTCTCCAGCTCGCTTTTTACAGTTTCCATGGAAAGGCGGATTTTTCGCAGGACCTCGGCATGTGGAAGCGATTCAATCGCGGCTTCACTAAGAAATGCCACATCTGGCAAACTGTCCTGAACAGCGGTCAAAGCCAACTCAAGGTTGCTGACATCCTCTTGAACACGTTTGTCCAATCGTTTCTCGTTTTCGAGCTTTGGCACAATCTTGAGCTTTTCTTCCAGCCCCAGAGTTTTGAACTGTTCAACTTGCTCTTGCAGCTTCGGAAGGCGGGCGACTTCATCTTCAATCATTGCAACGCTTCCCTGTGCGTCGATGATATGCTTACGGTTTTCTTTTAGCTTACCGAGAATTTCTGTGATCTTCGCACCGCTGCTATGGTCGCCAGTGTCCAGGAACCGGGCCAGTAAAAGACGCTGGCCAGCAGGGTCCTGGGCGATCTCATAGATTTCATTCTGTCCAAAAAGCTCGATACCCGGCAAAAGATCTTGCGGAGTGAAAGAGGAGACCGTGTCACTTTCATCTTTCACAACAGCGCTTTCCCCATAACGACGGGCAATGGTGAAACGCTTGCCATTCATGGTGGAAGAGCGAATGACCAGTTCTACACGGGCTTTGGACTTGCCCAGATTTTCTTTGATTGTTTCATCATGTTGCTTTTGTGCATTTTTCCCAATGGGGCGAATATTGAGCGCATAGCGAATGCATTCCAGCAGGGTGGACTTCCCGGTTCCCCGTCCACCGATAACAGCATTGAGATGTTCTGAAAACTCTATCTGCAACTCATCCAGGTAACCACCAATTACCTTTATGCTTTCAATTTGAGAATAATACTTTTCTGAAACATCGCTGTTGAGGCGAACCCGGGAATCCGGATCCTGAAAAGCCAATTTGAATGATTCAAAACAAGGCTTGGTCATCTTGATCAGGCACGACGCTTTGGGATTTGCCAAATCATCGGGGACCGCAACATCCTTGGCGTTGATTATCCCTATGGGCGTATCACGCTTGTATTCAGGCGTCTTGTTCAGCAAAATCAGGCGGAATGCGTTACTTTCGCCATTCTTCAGGTCGCCCAGTGCTCCCGGAATCTGAGCCGCCTTAAGCAAAGGGTTCTGCCAGACATGAACGAGTTTCTGACGCAAAACACCGCTGTCATCCGTGCAATGGGCCGCGTAGGCAAATCCGCCAAGATCATCCACTTTGGATAGCAGATCGTTACCTCCGAGGTCTGAAGGCCAGACACCGTTCTCAGGATTCGTCAGTCCCAACGCTCCAAGGTAACGGTTGAGTTGGTCCTTGGTGGTGTTTTCCGGGAACAGGCAGACGAAATGGGCTTTCTCGGTAGTGGCAATTTCAAAACCTGGGAACACGATGATTTCATGGACATTCAAAAGGCTGCGGATGGCATCCACACCGTCGACATTTCCATGATCGGCCAATCCGATCACATTGATGTCGTTTTTTAGGGCAATCTCAAGGAGTTTCTGGTTGTATTGCTCCTCCGTCATTCCATGATTGATACCCCGGTATTCGATGTAACCGGCAGGGTTCACCTGGAGGGCGCATTTCCAGAATTTTGCTTTGGTGAATATATCAGCCATGCTTCGCCTCCTTCACTTGAGCCTCCCTTGCGGTGCGTTTCTCTTCCGGGCTCAGGTGATGATCATTGATCCGGTCGCCCAGGTAGGTGTAGATCAGGGTCTCCAGCAGTTTGGCATCGAGCTTATGGTAGTTGACCAGTTCCTTCAGCATTATGGTGCGTCTAGTATGTGCAGAGCTGGTTTCAAATCTGAAACCGAAGCGTTTCAGATGATTTTTCTTAGTTTCTGTCATGTTTGCCACTTGTCTCGCTTGCTCCGCCATTGCGTACCCACTCGTCGACCTCGTCTTTTTTGAACTTCCAAAGACGACCGATCTTGTGCGCGGGCATGGCTTTTTCGCTGATCCACTTATAAACCGTATCTCGCTTGACGCCGAGATAGGTCCCAATCTCATCTACAGACAGCCATCTGTCTTCCATCATCTGGACTCCATGCGCTTTTCGAATAATAGCTATAGATTCAGGCCTGAATGGGGGTCATATCATGTTCAATCCGGCCAAACCAGAATGGAACAGGTTAAAGATAAGCAAACAACGGCGTTCTGTCCAGCAGATAATCCTGATTAAGCCTAATCAAATCGAAGTCAATCCTTTTGAATTGCCCCTTGCCTGGCGACAGGTTTTGGCATCCAATTTAAGTCTCTGCAGGAACGCTGTGTCAGGATACTTTCCTCGTCTTGACGCAAACATTGACGCTCTTTACTTCCCCATGAGCAACACTTTTTCTGATTGACGCTTTCCCCCTCCCCCCTTTTATTTTTCTACCACCCAACTCACCCCTCAATAGACCACGGTCTAGTGATAGAGCCTGAAACCCTCAGTTTCCCCTATCATTAGAGTTGGTTTTACATTATTGATAGGGCATTATCAGAAAGCATAAGGCTGTATTGATAAAACTGGAGGGCAAAATGGTCACCACCGGCTATGCAAAGGTCTCAACTGACGGACAATCGCTCGATGTCCCTTAGGAGCAATTGAAAAAGGCCACATGAGGGCCAAAGGCTTTCAGGAAAAGCCCCGGAAGCCAAACAAGATCGCCCGCAGCTCACCGCCATGCTAGGAGGCTGTCCGACAATGAGAGACCGGCTGCAAACCCAGCTGTTTGGCCCATATTTCGGCTCCTTTTCGGCCCATAGCTACGGCTATGAGCTCTCAAACGACCCAAAATCTGTTCTCAAACTT
>CALZLE010000082.1 GCA_945788205.1 uncultured Desulfuromonadales bacterium | reverse complement strand
GTCAGCCAGATCGCGACAAACAGGAATCGCGTTCGGCTTGTCATCGAGGACCATACCGCTATCAAGACCAGCTTTTTCACTGTCGATAACCGAAAGGATTTTATATTTCTCTGAGCGTCTCACCAGACCGTTAGCGGTTTTGCCGTCAATATCACCAAAATTAGCTTCGCAATAGACGATTGCTGTGGCGATACGTTGATCATCTTCAGTGGTACGAAATGGTCCGGACTTTACTTCGTGGTTATTGGCAACAGAATTGAGGGTGGCTTCAGGCGCGTTCACAGACACGACGGGCGGGACGACTAACATAGTCTACTCCTTTGAGTATTTATCTCAGAGGAGGCGACGGGATCGTTCCGACCAGGATTGGCCGATTGTCAACGAGTAGTCCCAACTAAGGTTGGATGCTGTGGAAATAAATTCCCACTGGGCGGACTTGAATCGCAACCCTAACATGCTGTGGCATAAACTGTTAGGAAATAAACGAAAAATCGTCATTATAGTCTCTGCGGCTTCAATTCCGGTAGACTTTCTCAACAGTTGATTCAGCCTTAGAGATCTTTGATCTGGGAGGTAATTTCAGCGGATCTTTGACCTCCTAATTTTGAGGCTCTCAAATATCTATTCGGCTAGTGTCGATTCAATTCGGTTGCTAATCAGGTGGTTTAGCCGCTTCAAGTTTATGTCTATTTAATTTCTTCAGACGATTTAGTTTTGTGCGGCTTTACTATTTATTCCACCGCCCCGTTTTCAACTTCGCCGGGCCGCGATTTTTTTTTGATGTTGTGCCGCTGTTGCGTCGTTGTCTCCCTCTGCCACCGGCCTGCTCTTGCTGATCAGAATCCAGCGGTTTGCTCCCACGGCGTGATTTTCTGTCGGAACTTTTTTCTTCCTGAGGGTTCATGCGGGCGCCGGACCGTTCCTGTTTCAGCTTTGGTTTTTTCGGTTTCTTCGGCTTGGTCTGTCTGGTCAGTGGGACTTTGTGGTTCGGGACAAAGCCGGTTTCAACTTCGCGAACCAGAGTTTGCTTAATCAAGGTTTCTATCGCTGCGAGCAGCTTGGCCTCATCGGCGCTGACCAATGAGATGGCTTCCCCCTGCAGCCCGGCCCGGCCGGTGCGACCGATGCGGTGGATATAATCTTGGGCGACTTTTGGCAGGTCAAAATTGATCACTTGCGGAAGTTCGTTGATGTCGAGGCCGCGTGCGGCGATATCGGTGGCAACCAAAATCCGGGTTTTATTTGCTTTGAAGTCAGCCAACGCGCGGCTGCGCAAACCTTGGCTTTTGTCACCGTGAATGGCAACCGCAGAGAGATTGTCGCTTTTCAGTTGGCGAACCAGCTGGTCGGCGCTTTTCTTGGTTCGAATAAAAACCAGCACCTGTGCCCAGTTTTTATTGCGGATCAAGTGGCTGAGCAGGGCTGGTTTTTTACTTTTATCGACCTCAAAAACTGACTGCTTTACACTCTTTGCTGCTGAATTGCGTGGGCTCACATCGATCTGCAACGGATTCTTCAGCAAGCTTCTGGTCAGTTTGCGGATATCGTCGGAGAAGGTCGCCGAAAAAAGCAGGTTCTGTCTGTTGTTTGGCAGTAGCGCCATGATTTTATTGATCTCATCGCTGAAGCCCATGTCGAGCATCCGATCCGCTTCATCCAGCACCAGCGTTTCGACTTGCGCGAACTTCACCGCATTCTGACTGGCAAGGTCGAGCAAGCGGCCCGGTGTTGCCACCAGAAGATCGACACCACCACGTAGCTTCATCATCTGCGGATTGATCTTCACCCCGCCATAAACCACAGCTGATTTCAGCGAAAGATATTTTCCGTAGTTAGCAATGTTTTGGGCGACCTGCACCGCCAGTTCGCGGGTCGGTGTCAGCACCAGAACGCGGACATGGTTCGACTTGACCTTTGGTCCATCAATCAGCCGCTGAAGGAGCGGCAAGGTGAAACTGGCAGTTTTTCCGGTGCCGGTTTGTGCGGCGGCCATGACATCGCGGCCGGAAAGGGCAGCGGGGATTGTTTTGAGCTGAATCGGTGTCGGTTTGTTGTAACCGATTTCACCGATGGCGCGAAGAATCGGCTCTGAAAGACCGAGGCTGGAAAAGGACATAAGTTTATTTCTCGATAAAAAGAGTAATCGTTCAGCCCGCTGACTTTCTTATCAGTGGCGCGATGCTGCAACTCAGGTTGCCATCGCTCAGCCAGACTTCTCCATCCTGTACCGTACACTGCAACTGCATGTTACGTTGTACGAGAGCCGTCAATTCCTGACTTGCTGCTGCAGGCAGCTCAAGCACAGTGAGATTGTTGAAGCGCTGCAACTTCTCTGCGTTTCGCTGCCACCAGAGGTCAGCCCACGGCCGCCGTAACTGTACAGATAAGCTTGTTCGGCGCGATTGCAGGCCTTGCGCAACCGCCGCTCGTCCGGCAGGCCGACATCTATCCACAGATCAATTTCGTTATTCAAGCTCATCTGCCAGAGGCTCGGTTCCTCGTCGACGCACAAACCTTTGGTGAAACTCAAAT
>CALZLE010000081.1 GCA_945788205.1 uncultured Desulfuromonadales bacterium | reverse complement strand
GTTGCTGCGAAAACATTCTGTCGGTTGACTTCGGCGGGAAAATCCTCTAATTTTCAGGCAGCCTCCGTTACCCTAAATTGATAAAGAGAACGCCTTGGCAAAAGTCTTCGAACTACCAGTCGGCCTCAGACGCTGGCTTCAGGAACCCTTCTCCTCACCTCAACAGCGTGAAGGATTTGAAATTGCGCTCTTGGAGGATTGCGATAATGCTTATCGCTTTACAGCGATGGTCGGTGCTGGCAAAGTCACATCCATCTTCACTGACTTTAGTCGTTTCATTCCCGAGGAAGCGTTTTTTATCCTTGAGTACTATCCCGAAGAATCGATCGCTCTGCGCCCCAGCGGCGAAGCGGAACGACCAGCCCCCACAGTCCACTACTCACCCTATCTGCCGACCCATGAGCTGCTGAAAATCATCCGCCCCTATTTCAGTCGGATGATCCACGATGGCTTTGTCGGCTTCGGGTTGGCGAACAATCGTAAGGGCTTGGAACTCTTCTACTCGGAAGAGAAGGTCATGACTTTTTTCACCGACAACCATCTGCGCTTGTCCGACTTTCTTCACCAGCACCAAGTCCCCCACTCCGAACGTCTGGCGTTGCCAGCCGACTTTGGCCACGATCATTTATCGCTACTCGGCTATCCACGTGAACAGCTCCCTCCTGAGCTGAAAAACTTTGGCGACAGGGAGCTCGATTCAAACCTCTTCTGTGAAGAGCTGATCGAACGGCTCGACATGTACCAGGTTGAGGAAGGCCTCACCTTCTTTCTGACCCGCAAAGAACAAGAGCTGATTAGCGAGTTGATGAATCGTGAATTTCCGGGTGACGAGCTGTGTGAAATCGAATTTGGCAGCCTGCTGCTCGATTGGAGTGACTTTGTCACCGAGTGCGAAAATGGCTTTGAGGGCGATTTGTGGGAATACCGTCAAGGCCTGAAAATACGCGACACCATCCAAGTCGTCATCGAAATTGCCCCTCAACCACTGGCAAACAAAATCAGCACCATCGTTGCCGACCCGGACAAGAGCTTCCAGACCACTCTGACTGATCGTCGTAAGCGGCTCGACTCGCCCTCCCAACCGAAGTTGCAACAGGAGCGGTTCTGGTATCAGGGGATGGTGCGCAATCAGGGGATCGACCTGCGCCGCGACCTGATCCGCCAGGGCTGGTTCAAGCGTTGAGACTAAGATGCTGCTGATTATTGCCGCCGCCCCTCTTGAAACCACTCTGCTTCGTAAGCAACTACAGAATTGCCAGATTGAACAACTCGGTGCCGCGCAAATCCTTTCTGGCAGCCTGCACAGTCAACAAGTCCTGCTCGCTCACAGTGGCGTCAGCCAGACGGCCATGGCGCTGCAGCTGACCCGATTGCTGGAAAGATATTCTCCGCGTGCAGTGCTGCTCTGTGGCTGTGGCGGCAGCTATCCCGACAGCGGCTTGAAAAATGGCGATTTGGCCGTGGCGAGTGAAGAGATCTGCGGCGACCTCGGTGTTGCAACGGAAAACGGCTTCATCCCTCTTGAGCAACTCGACATTCCACAACAACCGGAGCTGGTGCCGGTCAACCAACAAAGCTACCCGCTGCAATCAGAATTGACCGACCTGGCCTGTCGTGTCCTGCCGCAAAGCCACTTCGGCCCCTTTGTCACTGTCAATTGCTGCAGTGGACATAAAACCTTAAGCGATGAGCTTGAGTACCGTACCGGCGGCATCTGCGAAAGCATGGAGGGTGCAGCTGCAGCCCAAGTTTGTGCCGAATACCGAGTCCCACTACTGGAACTACGCGGCATCTCCAACCCAACCGGAACCCGCGACCCGCAACAGTGGGATATCAAATTAGGTGCCGAAGCGGCCCAGCAGGGGCTTTTGGAAATCATAAAACACTGGCCAGCAAAACAGGACTAAAGCATGCAGCAGCTAACCCTCGGCTACTCTCCCTGTCCGAACGATACTTTCATTTTTTACGGTTTGATCCACGGACAAGTTTCCTGCCACGGCGTCAGTCTTGAGGAGCGACTGGAAGATGTTGAAACCCTCAACAAGCTGGCACTGGCAGGCGAACTTGATCTGACCAAAATTTCTTATCATGCCCTCGGCCATCTGCGCGAAGAATACTGCTTGCTCCGCAGCGGCGGAGCATTAGGGCGAGGTTGTGGTCCACTTGTCGTTGCGCCGCAGGCAATGAATATGGAGCAGTTACGTGGCAAGCGAATCGCCATTCCCGGTCAACTGACCACCGCCAACCTGCTGCTGCAGCTTTACGGTGCAGGCTACGAAAACCTGCTGATTCTGCCATTCCACGAGATTATGACTGCGGTCTGTAGCGGAAAGGCCGATGCTGGGGTGATTATCCACGAATCGCGCTTTACCTACCAGCAGCAGGGCCTGCAATCGGTTCTGGACCTCGGCCAGTGGTGGGAGGAGGATTCCGGCTGCCCGATCCCCCTCGGCGGGATTCTCGCGAAACGCTCCCTCGGGACGGAACGGATCAAGCAGATCGATGCCGCATTGCGCGCCAGTGTCGAGTACGCTTTTGCCAATCCACGACAACCACAAAGCTACATCAAACAACACGCCCAGGAACTGGAAGATGAGGTGGTCCGCAACCACATCAAACTGTACGTCAACGATTTCTCAATCGATCTCGGTGACGAAGGGATCAAGGCGGTCGAAACTCTCTTTGCCCGGGCCGAAGCACGCAACATCATCCCGACCTGCAAGCTGCCGCTGTTTGCCGAATAGAAACCCAAGGGTCAACGAAAAAAGGCGTGCCCTCAATTGAGACGCACGCCTTTTTCGTTTTTATCAATGCAAATTACTTTTTGATGTGGACCGCGCGGATAAAGGTGGCTCCAATCGCCTCTTTCACCGCGTTGATAGTCTCTTCATCGGCCGGAGAATCGATGGAGAAGACGACCATCGCCTCTCCTGCTTTTTCGGTTCGACCGAGACTCAAGTTACCAATATTGACATTGGCGTTACCGAGAATGGTCCCGATCTTGCCGATGGATCCTGGCCGGTCAGCGTAGGTCATCACCAGCATATGATCTTCAGGGCGGAAATCGATATCGAAGTTGCGCATCTTGACAATCTTCGGAATCCCTTCAAACAGAGTCGCGGCAATCGTCCGCTTCCCTTGCGGGCCTTCCAGAGTCAAAGTAATCAGATTGGAGAAGGAATCGGTTTCAGTCGAGCGGATCTCTTCGACAGCGATGCCCATCTGCCGCGCCATCATCCCGGCATTAACCATGTTGATTTCTTGATCGGTACAGTGGTTAAGCAGGGCCGCCAGACCACAGACACTCAAAGGTGCGCAATCGAAACGGGCCAGCTTACCGTTATAAGTAAAAGTGATCTTGTTCGGGTTTGGTGGCGCCAACTGAGAAATAAAATCGCCGATAATGGAGATCAGCTTCATGTACGGCTTCATCTGCTCCAGCTGGTCCGG
>CALZLE010000080.1 GCA_945788205.1 uncultured Desulfuromonadales bacterium | reverse complement strand
CTTATCTCAAGATGAAGTTTATTTTTGTGGTGAATTTGGAACTATATTTAAAGGAGCTAAAGATTGTTGGTCTAGAATAGGCGATGTTGAATTTGATCTTTGGGATTTGGTCGAGTATCAAGGTGAAATTTTAGTTGCTGCTGGAGAAGAAGGTATCTTCTCAGTGGGAAATAGCTCTTTGCTTGAGGTTAACTGCAATGTTGAAGCAACTGGATTAAAAGTTATTGGAAATACTCTTTATGCTTATGATATTGACATAATATATACGTTTGATGGAGATAATTGGAACAAAACAGAACTCGATTTTGAAAAGCTAATAAATGTAATTGAAGAGTAAAACATTAGGGGGAAGGGACGTTCTTTCCTCTCTTGCTTATTTTCAAGATCTGGAACTCATAGATGACCATTATCCCCACAATAATCGAACAGCACGCAGAAGAAACTGCCTTTTTATGGCTGCAACGAGATGCCGCAGTTCGTGACCCACATTACGATCTTGACGATCTCGCCAATCTCGATGACCGCGGCGAGGCTCATATCGACGGGCTACGCATCGCTGGTGACGCAGGTTGGGAGATATGCAAACAGGTGCTGGAACTTGAAGAACCGGGTGAGGTTTTTGCTGCAGCTGTTTTGGCTTTTGAGAGTGGGGATGTTCAACGCATCGAAACGGTCATCACTGCGGGAGCTGCCTCGGAGGAAACCTGGCGAGGATTGGTTTCTGCTTCTGGCTGGCTTAATCAGAAACAAGCTCAACAACTGGCACTCCATCTGCTGGAGTCAGTAAAACCTGAACACCACCGCTTAGGCATTGCAGTCAGCTCAATCCATCGGTTTGATGCGGGTGGTGCATTGACTGAGGCGCTGGAGGATCTGGTCCCTTCTTTTCAGGCGCGAGCATTACGCGCAGTGGGCGAACTGAAACAACGTGATCTGCTTCCGGGATTACGGCATCAACTTGATTGTGACCATGCCGCGTGTCGCTTCTGGGCTGCCTGGTCAGCGTTATTGCTCGGAGATTCTGCAGCACTTGAGATTCTTAAGGCCTTCACCTTAGAGAAATCCCCATTTCGGGAGAGAGCCATCCAGCTTGTCTTCCGAATCATGGATAACATCGAGGGACAATTCAACTTAACCGAACTGGCCAGTCAGCAGAACGAACTTCGCCAGGCAATCCTTGGGGTTGGCGTGATCGGAGATCCTGTTCGTATCCCTTGGCTGATCGAACTTATGACACAGCCTGAACTGGCCCGGATTGCCGGAGAAGCATTCTCCATGATCACCGGTGTCGATATCGCTTATGATGATTTGGAAGGGGATTGGCCCGAAGGCTTCGAAGCAGGCCCGACCGAAGATCCGGAAGATGAAGAGATTGAGCTGGACCCGGATGAAGATCTACCTTGGCCAAACCCTGCACTGTTTTCTGACTGGTGGAAAGCAAATAAGAGTAATTTCAAAGACGGAACTCGCTATTTGGTCGGCAAACCGATCACCGAAGAACAGTGTCAACATGTTCTTCGCTACGGTTATCAGCGGCAACGTGCTGCGGCTGCACTGGAACTTGCCATCATGAATCCCACAGTGCCTCTTTTCAATGTTTGTGCTCCCGGTTTTCGGCAGAAACAGATGTTGGGTCTGAATAGTCGGTGACAGCGAAGAGGGCGTAATGACAATGACAAGTATTGCAGTAGTTTTTCTCGCCATTGCCATCATTTTTTTAGCCATCGTCTTGCGTGACTACCTAAAGGCAGAAGACAAGCTAAACATCGCGCGCAAAATCTGGCTACGTATGACTTTCATCTTTGCAGCGGTGGCCCTCGGCCTTTATCTGCTCAATCTCTTCATCGCTTAACAACTCCTCCGCTCAGAATTTAGGCGGCACGAGCTCTAAACCATTTTCTTCTTCTGTCGGCTCAGGTGGCGGCGGAGTAACAGGTTCGGGAGCTGGTTTGGCTACGACTTTTTTCTTCCGAGGTTTCGGGGCAAAGGAATCGACAAACCTTTTAGTGATCGGGTCCTTTCTGATCATCATATCTTCGGGAATGAGAATCTCATCGCCAATATCGATTCGGTTTGGGTTCAGATTGGGGTTTGCTTCTGCCAGTTGTTCCCATTTTTTCAGGTCGCCGGTATACCATTTGGCAATGATGGATAAGCTTTCCCCCGATATTGTGACCCGATGCATATGGTAGGTTCTGCCCAGTGGTTGAACGGGGAGTTTTTTCTGCTTACTTTTTTCAGAAATTTTCGGCATTGCCTCTCTGTTGGAAACGAAGGCTTGGGGGATTAACACTTTATCGCCGGGAGAAAGCCCGTAGGGTAGCAGGTTTAAATTGAGTGTGCGGATTTCGTTGTACTTGTCCAAGCTACCGGTACGCCAAATAGTTATGTTGTAAAGATTTTCTTCCGGCCACTTTACGACGTGTTCAAAAAAGTTCGATTTGTTGTCGTCCTGACTGCTGCTCATTTTGTCGACTGTGGCGCAGCTGGTGATAAGGAAAAAAATCGATAATAAAATCAGTCCGGTTTGGAAAAATTGTCGGATATTTTTTTTCAAATCATCCTCCTGATTGAGATGTCAGTTTTTCGAGAAGCTTCTGAGCAGGGACATTCTCAGGATTGATGGAGATTGCTCGCTGTAGGTTTTCGATACTCTCTTCTGTTTTTCCCTGTCGATTCTGTATCGCTGAGAGGTTGAAAAGGGCATCATCAAGATAGTCTGGTTCAAGTTCTACAACCCTACTATACATCTCTTCTGCTTTGTCATATTCCTTGTTAATCCCGTAAATATAGCCCATGGCAAAGAAAGAACCGGGGCGTTCTGGCGCCAGTTCCGTGACCCGATTGTAGGAAATAACCGCCATCGGATGATCTTCCATCGACATATATAGCCGCCCGAGTTGTTCAAACGCTTCAACATTGTTTGGATTAATTTCTGTCGCTTGAGTGAAAAAAGCTTCGGCTTGTGCGGGTTCGGTGTCTAAGAGAACGATTGCTTTTTCTGTTAATGCTTCTGAATAGGGCAGGGCAGTCTCATCAGTATGCTCTGGTTCTGTCGCCCAGATCTCTTCAAACAACGGAATTGCTTGCTCGTATCCCTGCTCTTTAAAGATGAGCATAGCATTCTCCAGCTTGGTCGGTTCCGGTTTGACCTCCACGGCCGCGGGCTGAGGCTTCGGCTCTGGGGTCGGTACGGGATCTTTCTCGGGCACCGCTGCTGGTGTTTGAGCTATTTGTGCTTCAGGCTTTGAGTCATCACCGGAAAAAATTGCAAATAAGGCAATTAGAACGACGACCGCAATACCAATTGCAGCATAAAGCAACATCGGTTTATCGGTCTTTTTGGGTTGTTTGAGGTTATCGAACGATTTCTTACCACTCTCGGTGAGGGAGTCGTAAGATTGTTTGAACTTTTCCTGCCATTTGCTGTCTTTTTTGCTGCCAGCTGTTTCTGCCGGGGTGACGGATGAGCCGAGCTCTGTCAGTTCTTTAATAATTGCTTCTTCGGAAGTTATTTCATCACTGAACAGATCTTTGAGGTATGCCGCCAGCCCGTGGGTGGTCGGGCGCATCGAGTTTGCATACATGCATTCTTCAAGGTCTGCTTCCATTTCGCCACAGGTTGAATAGCGCTCATCAGGATCCTTTGCCAGGGCTTTAT
>CALZLE010000079.1 GCA_945788205.1 uncultured Desulfuromonadales bacterium | reverse complement strand
GACGCCAGAGGATTGCGTATTTCGTGGGCCATTCCTGAAGCCAGCCGACCGACTGCCGCCAGCCGGTCGGCCCGCAACAATTGCTCTTCGGCAATTTTCAGCTGAGTCAGATCTTGAAAGGTGACCAACAAGCCGGCATCATCACCTTGACGATCCTTGGTGATCGTCGTCGCATAGCCAAGCACCAGCATGCGGCCATCCTTGGCTTCAAAAGCGCCCTCGGCCCTGGTGACAAGGTTATACTGCTCGCCGTGAAACAACTCAAAACCGGGAAACAGTTCAGCCACGCTTCTCCCGTAGACATCTTCCAATGCGAAACCGGTTATGGATGAAGCCGCACGATTGAAAGATCTGATTTCCCGCTCCCTGTTAACGATCATCAGACCACTGCTGATGTGGCCGAGAATCATTCGATTCAACTTTTCCAACTCGTTGTAGTCAATGCTTCTTTCTTGCAGCTCGGCCTGACTTTGCAGCCAGCGATTTGCCAGGGTGCCACTGAGGATTGCGGTCAAAAAATAGGCAAAAACATGAACGAAAACCGTCGTTAAGGCAGCAGTGGAAGGCCTGGAGGGATGCAGGTTCAGCCAGAGAAGATAGCCGTATGCCTGAAGATTGAGAACCCCGCCGTACATGATCGTGGCGCAGGCTGCGGCGAAAATTGTCTGGCGGCGATTCAGAAGAAAGCTGGCCGCAACAATCACCAGCACGTAAGCAAAGGAAAAAATACTTTCGATGCCACCCGTTAAGATTATCAGCGCAGTGACAAAGAGGAGATCCCAGACAACCTGGACCTGGGCGAAAAATGCAAAGGAGTTGATCTTTTTGAGCCAAAGCAGAGAAATGAGCGTCTGAATGAAACTAAGCGCAAGAAGGAGAAAAAGTGGCCTGGGATCCAGGCCACTCCGCGAATTCAAAAAAAGCCCCGTCGTTCCTCCCAGCAATAGAGTGATAACCAGCAGCCGGCAACCTAAAAACCAGAGGAATGTGCTTCGATCATGACTCCAGCGCTTCGGGGAATAATTTTTCCTTCCAGCCATCAGCCACCAACAGTCCCTGCCAGCTTGAATATCGGCAGGTACATGGCAATGACCAAACCGCCGACGGTTGTGCCCAAAAACAGCATCAGAAGCGGCTCCATCATTGCCGTCAGGTTGCCAACTGCGTCATCGACTTCATCATCATAAAAGTCGGCGATCTTGCTGAGCATGGTGTCGATGGCGCCAGCCTGCTCACCGACCTCGATCATCTGGCAGACCATTGGGGGGAAGACTCCAGACTCCTTGAGGGGTTCAGCGATGGTCTTGCCCTCACTGATGCTCATGCGGACTTTGTTGATCGCCTTTTCCACGGTTTTGTTACCGGCCGTTTTACTGACGATATCCAGACCATCCAGAATCGGCACGCCACTGGAAATCATCGTCGACATGGTCCGGGAGAACTTCGCTACGGCAACTTTGCGGATCAAAACACCGAAAATTGGGAGTTTTAGAGCAAAATCATCTATCTTTTCACGCCCCTTTTCCGTCGCATAAATTTTCTTAAACGCAAAAATGATAAAAACGATCGCCCCTATAATCACCAGGATATAATCTTGAACGAAATTACTGAGATTGATAACAATTTGAGTCGGCGCAGGCAGCGCGCCGCCAAAATCTGCAAACATCTTTTCAAAGGCAGGTATTACGAAGACCAGAATGACAGCAATGACAACCAGGGCGATACCAACAATGGTCGTCGGATAAGTCATTGCGCTTTTTACCTGCTTTTTCAGCTTGAGGGCTTTTTCAATATAGGCAGCCAGACGATTCAGAATTGTATCAAGGATACCACCAACCTCCCCTGCGGCAACCAGATTACAGTAAAGGTCGTTGAAGGCTTTCGGATGTTTTTTCAACGCGTCGGCAAAGGTTGAGCCGGACTCGACATCCTCCTTCACCTGAGTCAGGATGGTTTTAAAAGTTTTGTTTTCCTGCTGAGACGATAATATTTCGAGGCACTGCACCAATGGCAGACCAGCATCGATCATGGTCGCAAACTGGCGCGTAAAAACGACGATATCCTTGGTCGTGATTTTTGGCTGCAGGAAACTGATTTCTATATCCAGGCCCTTGCCAGCGGCTTTCACCTTGTTGGCCTGGATCCCCTGGCGGCGCAGATTGGCGATGACCATCGCTTCACTGCCGGCCTCCATTTCACCTTTGGTATTTTTCCCGTCCCTTGACCGCCCTGTCCAGGAGAACTTTGGCATGGTCTGACCCTTTCCCTTTACCGTTGCATTTATAAATTACAGTCCATTAATTACCGACCAACACCCGCCGGTTTGCGCCTGAGCACAGCGCTCGGATTGGCAAACATCTGCTTGAGTTCCTCAATGTCCGGAGAGCGGCTGTAAGCGTCATCCTGGGTGATCTGCCGGGAGTGGGCCAAGAAGAATAAACATTGATTCAGCGTCTGCATGCCGAATTTATCCTGCCCGACCTGCATTTGCGAGTAAATCTGATGAATTTTATCTTCGCGGATCAGGTTGCGGATCGCCGGATTGGGCACCATCACCTCCAGCGCCATGCAGCGCCCCTGACCGTTAGCCCGTTTCATCAGGGTTTGCGATAACACCCCTTCGAGAACAAAGGAGAGCTGGGTGCGCACCTGCGACTGCTGGTTGGTGGGAAAGACATCGACTATCCGGTTGATGGTCTGGACGCAGGAATTGGTGTGCAAGGTGGCGAAACAGAGGTGGCCGGTCTCAGCAATGGTCAAGGCCGCTTCAATGGTTTCATTATCCCGTAATTCGCCGAGCAAGACAAAGTCAGGATCCTGGCGCAGAATATACTTGAGAGCCTTTTTAAATGATTGGGTATCAGCACCAACTTCACGCTGGTTGACCAGACATTTTTTATGTGGAT
>CALZLE010000078.1 GCA_945788205.1 uncultured Desulfuromonadales bacterium | reverse complement strand
CATATTAAGATATCTCTAAGGTTTTGCGCGATTCGACCGATAAGAGAAGAACCCGCCAAACGATTAGGAGTGCTGCTATGAAAAGGTTTTGGATGAATAGCGTAGCAAATCGGCAGGTAAAAACTCACCTGCGAACACTTCTCCAGCATTTGCTGATAGATGTCATCCCGGTTTTGCTGCTTCTAGCTGCAATGGCTTATGGTATGGCATTGGTTGCGGACAAAATAGCCGAACCCAGTAGTGTTGAAATACAGGTCATATCAGAGAAGCTGAGCTAAAATAAAAACCCGCCATCTGCTTGAAAATATGGCCATTCCCCTGTGGTCGTGTTACACTTCTGTGCTGAAATCACAAATCATTCCATCATTGCCGAAGAGGGATTTTATGAGCGGGCAACAAGAGTTGTTGCGATCACTTCCTGCCGTTGATCGAGTCTTACGTGAAAAGCCATTGCAGGACTTGGCGAACCTCCTTCCTCAGGAAATTCTAACCTCCGCAGCACAGCAGGCAGTCGCCGATTTGCGCAACCAGTTGCTTTCGGGAAATAAGTTGCCCGACAAGGCGATGGGCCCCCTACAGGTCGCTGTTTCTGCAGCAGCTCTCTGTCAGCCATATTTACAACCCTCCTTACGAAAAGTTATCAACGCGACGGGGACGTTGCTGCACACCAATCTGGGCCGGGCACCGTTGGCCAAGGAAGCGTTGCGGACGATTCAGTCAGTGGCCGAAGGCTATTCGACTCTTGAAATCGATATGGACACTGGACAGCGAGGCGAGCGTTACAGTCATGTCCGGCGACTCCTGACCCAACTGACTGGCGCTGAAGATGCTTTGGTAGTTAACAATAACGCTGGTGCCGTGTTGTTGGCGCTGACCGCTCTTGGCAAGGGGCACGAGGCGATAGTTTCTCGCGGCGAGTTAGTGGAAATTGGTGGTGCATTCCGGATTCCAGAAGTGATGGAAGCAGGAGGTTTGCAGCTGCGTGAAGTTGGAGCCTCCAATCGGACTCACTTGAAAGACTACCAAAATGCAATTACTGCTGAGACGAAGATTCTGCTGAAAGTTCACACCAGCAATTACCGGATTATCGGTTTTACCAGCGATGTTTCAGCCGCAGAACTCAAGCCCTTGGCCGAAGAGAAGGAGCTGATTCTGATGGAGGATCTTGGTAGTGGGATGCTGATTGATCTGACCCCCTTCGGCTTGCCCTACGAGCCGACCGTAGCCGAAACGGTCAAAGCTGGCGTTGATGTGGTGACCTTCAGCGGTGATAAGCTGCTTGGTGGGCCGCAGGCAGGTTTGGTGGTCGGTAAAAAAGAGTTGATCGAAAGGATCGGCAAACATCCGCTGGCGCGGGCTTTACGTATCGATAAATTGACTTTGGCCGCACTGGAAAGCACCTTGCGGCTGTATCTGCAACCGGAGCAGGTGGTCGAAAATTTGCCGATTATGCGGATGTTCAATGCGCAGCCGGAAGAGCAGAAACGGCGGTGTCAAAAGTTGCTTGATCGGCTGCAGGCGGAAGATCTACCAATTAAATTAACCCTGATCGAGGATTTTGCTCAGGTCGGCGGTGGTTCCATGCCGCAGGTTCAGCTTCCTGGCTGGGCGCTGGAAATTGCTGTCGATGACAGCTCGGTTGATGCCTTGGCCAGGCGACTGCGGGGTTTTATCCCGGCGGTTGTGCCGCGAGTGCAGAACGATTCGCTGCTGATCAATATGCGTGCGGTTGCTGAGGAGGAAGAGGCAGTGCTGGCACAGTTACTGATTGCGGCCATCCGTAGCGGGGATTAGTTGTGGCAGAGCAGGGTCATTTTATTATTGGTACCGCTGGTCACGTTGATCACGGCAAGACCGCCTTGATTGGTGCTTTAACCGGAACCGAAACGGATCGTTTAGCAGAAGAAAAAAAACGCGGTATTTCCATCGAACTCGGCTTTGCTCGCCTCGATTTAGGTAACGGACAGGTTGCTGGCGTCGTCGATGTTCCCGGCCACGAAAAATTCATTCCACAAATGCTGAGCGGTATTGCCGGCATCGATCTGGTTTTGCTGGTGGTTGATGCCAACGAAGGGGTGATGCCACAGACCCGTGAACACTTGCAGATTATGGAGTTGCTGCAGGTTCAACGCGGTATTCTGGTTTTGTCAAAGTGTGATCTGGTCGAGCCGGATTGGCTCGATATCGTTGAAGAGGAAATTCACGAGCAGGTTGCCGATACCTTTTTGAGAAATGCTCCTTGCTGTCGCGTCTCATCGATTACCGGAGAGGGCCTTGATGGTTTGATGGTGACGATTCGAGATCAACTGCAAGAAGTTTCAACTCGCGAAATTACCGGTGCGGTGCGGTTACCGGTTGATCGTTGTTTCTCGATCAGTGGTTTTGGTACCGTTGTGACCGGAACGCTCAATAGCGGCCGGATCGTTCCGGGTGACAGCCTCGAATTACTGCCTGCGGGTGTGCAGGCCCGGATTCGCGAAGTGCAGGTTCACGGCAAACAGGCCGATGAAGCTTTGGCTGGTCAGCGGGTGGCTTTGAATCTTTCCGGGATTTCCCGTGATCAGGTCCCACACGGTTCGGTGGTTGGTTCTCCCGGCTTATTTCGTGCCAGCCAGCGGATTGATGTGCGGATAAAGCTGCTGAAGGACGCTCCTCGGCCGGTGAAGTTCCGCGATCCGCTACATTTCCATCTTGGAACCGCGCGCACTGTTGCCAGAGCGATCCTGCTTGACCGTGACGAACTGGCCCCTGGTGAAGAGGCTTTTGTCCAACTGACCTTTGATCAACCGTTGCTGTCTCATCGTGGAGATCGCTTTATTATCCGCTCCTATTCACCGATGATAACTATCGGCGGTGGTATGGTGATTGATGTCGAGCCGATTAAACACAAACGGTTCCGTGATGACGTTATCAGGCGCCTCACCGATTTGTCGGCGGGTAATCTTGGTTTCTGGCTGCAGAAGCTGGACGAACTTGGAATCACGCGGTTAAAGGAGTTGGAAAAACACACCGGTACCGGGCGGGAAGAGTTGCGTCAGGGGCTGGAAAAACTTGCCGAAATGGGTCAGGTCGAGGCGCTGGCTGATCAATGGGTCGTTGCCGAGCGGGTGCGCAGCTGGCAGCAACAATTACCACAGCTGGTCGCGGATTACCTGGAGCAAAATCGCCTGCGACACGGTATTCCACGAGCCACATTG
>CALZLE010000077.1 GCA_945788205.1 uncultured Desulfuromonadales bacterium | reverse complement strand
GCTTCTTCAAAGCTCATGCTCGCTGGAATCGGCATCAGGTGATTGTCGTAAGCGACGGCATATTCAGCGTAACCGCCACCACCGACCAGCGCCATGACCCGATCACCAACTTTCCAGTCGTTGACATCGCTGCCGATTTCGGCGATGGTTCCGGCAACTTCCAGACCGAGAATCTCAGAGTCTCCGGGAGGGGCAGGATAGTTCCCCATCCGTTGCACGAGGTCGGGGCGGTTGATGCTGGTAGCGAAAACCTTGATCAGGACCTCGTTGGCTTTTGGCTGTGGAGTATCGATTTCGCCGACTTTCATGACGTCGACGCTGCCGAATTCATCCATCAAAACTGCTTTCATTTGCTCTCTCCTTTAGATTTAAATAAATCTGATTGGCAAAAATATTCAGATTGTTAAAATACGTCTTTGATTTAATAATAAGAGGTTCGGCTGTGATTATAGAGAAATCTGCGTTGGAATCAAACTGCTTATAACTGATCGGGGGATAACAATGGAAAAAACATGGCGTTGTACGGTTTGTGGCTATCTGCATACGGGAGATCAGCCTCCGGAATTTTGTCCTGTTTGTAAGGCTGATGCTAGCAAGTTCGAGCTCGTCAGTGAACCGGATGTTAAGGCAGAGACGCGGGTTGATGTCTTGCGCAAACAGGCTCTGGAGCTTTTTGCTGAGATGAGAGCCACTTTCGTCCCGCATGCGGTCGCGGCACATTTCCCCAATGCATTGCTGCCGACCTGCTTTCTGTTTCTGCTGCTGTTCATCGTCAGTGGACAGGCCTCTTTTGAGGCAACAGTTTTCTATCTGCTGTTGGTCACGTTTTTGGCGGTTCCAGCGACCTTCGTCACCGGTCTGATCGATTGGAAAATGAAGTACTCTGGTGAATTAACACCGATTTTCCGCAAGAAAATGATTCTCGGTTTGGTGCTGATCTTTCTCAGTTCTGTCTCGACCCTGTGGCGTTGGCAGAACCCGGAAGTGCTTGCGTCGGGAGGTTTCTCCGCTTGTGCCTATTCGCTTTTGCTGCTCGCAATGCTCGGCTGTGTGACGCTGCTTGGGCACTACGGAGGCATGCTGGTGTTTGGCCAGCACAGTAAATGATAATCATCAAACAGGACAGAGCCTGATGACAAAAAAACAAGATATCAAAGAAAAGGGCGCTATCGTCCAGCGGGACCGGCAGACCTTTGCAATTGTTCCGCATACGCCAGCCGGCCTGATTACCAGTAAGCAGCTGCGAAAAGTTGCTGATGTTGCCGATAAGTACCAGGTTTCAATGATTAAGCTGACCAGTGCCCAGCGTTTAGCAATGATCGGTCTGGATGAGGAGAACATTGATGCTGCGTGGCAGGAGTTGGGGGAGCCGATCGGTTATACGACCGGCTTGTGCGTGCGTAGCGTGAAGATCTGTCCGGGGGTTGATTGCTGCAAGCGAGGGCTGCAGGATTCTGTTGCCGTCGGGCTGGAGCTTGATAAGCGTTTTCATGGTCGGCCTTTGCCTTGGAAAATGAAGCTGGGAGTTTCCGGCTGTCCGAACGATTGCGCCGAAACCTGCATCAAAGACATCGGCCTGATCGGCTCTCCGCGTGGCTGGCATTTGTCGGTGGGTGGCAACGGTGGCAGTCAGCCACGCTTAAGCCAGCGGTTACTGGAGCATATTCCGGATGCGCAGCAGGCGATTGCGGCCGTAGAACGGTTGATCGAGTGGTTTGCTGCCAGCGAACGCAAATGTCGACTTGGTAAGCTGATGCAGGAAGTGGGGATCGAAAAATTACGCGAGGTCGCGCAGGGAGAATAGTTCTGTTTTTTGAGCGGCGGAACAGAAAACCTTGAATTTATGTTAAAAAGTATCAATTTCTGATAAATTGGCTATAATTATATGTCATCCGGAAATTGACCGAAGGCTGCTGGTGGTTATATTGTTTCAGCTGTTTTCATTCGTATGGGTTTAGTCGGTTATCGTGCAAATTGATCTGCAAAAATTTCTCAATTATACGTTGATGGTTCTGGCGGTTTGTGGCGGCATGATTGCCGGAGGTCTGTCCGGGCAGGTCATCGACCTGCTTTTAAGCGGCACAGAGCTGCAGTTGCCAAAAACTCTGACCTCTCGCCCTGCGGCGCGCCAGCTCCAGGAAGAAGATTTTCAGATTATTCTTGATCGCAACCTTTTCGATTCCAGTGCCGCCGGGGAATCCTCAGAGCTGATTGATCTTGCCGCGCAGCAGGTGGTTGCACAGGCCAGTAAGCCGGCACCGACGCGCGGCGAAATAGTTCTGATCGGTACTGTTGTCGCCGGTGAGAACTCGCTGGCATTGATTCAGGTCGGTCGTAAGGCGGGGGTGTTTCGACTGCAGGATGAGCTATCCCCCGGTGTTATCATTGTTGAAATCACCCGTCAGATGGTGGCGATCAATGAGAGAGGCATCCGTCGCGAGCTGTTGTTGAAGCAGCGGAAGCAGCCGCAGGCCAAGCTGGTGCAGCAGGGAGCGGCGGCCATTGGCAAAGGCGCGATTGTTGCGTTGGGAGAAAATCGCTGGCGGGTCTCACGGGCTGCGGTCGACAACGCACGGGCCAATTTGAACAGTCTGTTGCAAACCGCGCGGATGGTTCCGCAAGTGTTGAATGGAAAAACCACCGGCTTTAAACTTGTGGAATTGGATAGGGGTTCTTTACTGGCGCAGATGGGTCTGCGGGTTGGCGACCTGGTTGTAGAAATCAATCAGGTGGCCTTGAATAGCCCGGAAAAAGCGCTGCAGATTTTCCAGCAAGTGCGCGAAGCGACAAATATTTCTCTTGGCTTGGTTCGAAATGGTCAACGAGAAACTTTTGAGTATCGATTTGAATAGGAGTTTAGCGTGGTGATACGAGGCGGCATAATGGTGCTGTTGACTGCTTTATTGTTAGTGATAATGCAGTTTTCCCCTGTTTGGTCGGCAAACGATTCGGGGCAGGCGGTGGAGATTACCCTCGATTTTCAGAATGTTGAGCTGGTCGATATGATCAGTACCATCAGCGAGCTGACCGGCAAGAATTTCGTTTACGATGAGGGGGTCCGCGGCAAAGTGAGCATCATCTCGCCGCGACCGGTGACGATCGATGAGGCCTACAAGCTTTTTACCACGGTGCTCAACGTCAAAGGGTTCACCATCATCCCGTCGGGCAAAATCAACAAAATTGTGCCGATTCGCAGTGCCAAGGAAGCCAACCTGCCGATCAGTGACGGGCGGGGGCTCGGTGAGCAGTTTATCACCCGGATTATCGAACTGAAAAACTTGGATGCCACGATCGTGGTAGACACCATCTTGCGGCCGCTGATGCCGAAAACCAGCCATGTGGTCGCGCATGCAGCGACCAATAGGGTGGTGATCACCGACAGTGCGGCTAACATCAAGCGGCTGGTCAAGATTCTCAATTCTCTCGACCGCTCCTGGGATGGGGATGAAATGGAGATCGTACAGCTCTATTTCTCCGATGCCGAAGAGACAGCACAGGTGGTTCTACAGATCCTTGAAGGGAGTGGCCCGGTCTCGACCTCTCCACGCGGCAAGGCGGCCGGCGCGGCTTTCAGTAAAAAAGCCGCAGGCCAGGTTATCCCTTATGCTCGGACCAATAAGCTGATGCTGCTCGGTGATCAAAAGTTTATCACTCAGGCCACGCAGATTATTGCCCAACTGGATGAGCGGGCCGACTTGACCCGTGCCGGGGTGCATGTTTACTACCTGGAGAATGCAGATGCGGAAGGGTTGTCTGAGACTCTCAATCGGATCCTTTCTGGCTCCGGTAAAGTCCCTTCCGGACAGAAGGCGGCTGGCAACGATCTGTTCGGTGCTGTTACCATTACCGCCGACAAGCCGACCAACGCGCTGGTTGTCAATGCGACAGCCGAAGATTACGACGGAATCAAGGAGTTGATCGCCCAGCTTGATATCAAACGCAAGCAGGTTTTCGTCGAGGCTATGATCCTCGAATTGGGTATGGATGAAGTCCTCGAGCTCGGAGCTTCATTGCAGGGCGCTATAGAGACAGGTTCTGACAGTGTGGTTTTTGGTAGCTCTAATCAGAGTGATGGTGGAATCGGGAGTTTTTCTACCGATTCGGATGACTCAGGGGTTCCAAGCTTGCTGACCCAAGCAGTTGACGGGATTCTGCTCGGTGGGCTCTTTAATCCGATTACGACCATGGTCAATGGGCAAGAGGTGGTTGTGCCGGCCTTTTCCGCACTGATCGATCTGTCGCAAAATAATTCCAACATCAATGTTCTGTCTGCGCCACGCTTGTTGACTTCAGATAACGAGGAGGCGGAGATCATTGTCGGTTCCAACGTGCCGATTATCACCTCAAAATCGAAGGATAATGATGGCAACGCGGTTAACTCGGTAGAACGTCAGGATGTCGCCTTGATCCTGAGGTTCACTCCGCAGATCACCGAAGGGGATCTGGTGCGGCTCAAGGTCCATCAGGAGATCAGTACTATCGCCGAAGCGAACGAAAATGTCGGTGATGTCAACGATGTCGGTCCGACCCTGAATAAGCGTTCTCTGAGTAATTCGATCGTCGCCCACGATGGCAAGACCGTGGTGCTCGGTGGCTTGTTCCAGACGCAACGTCAGGAAAGGGTCAGCAAGGTACCGCTGTTGGGTGATATTCCAATCCTCGGCTATCTCTTCAAGCGAACCAGTGATGATGTAAAGAAAACCAGTCTGCTGATCTTCATTACCCCGTGGGTGATCCGCAGCAGTGATGATCTGGATCGGATTACCCAGGAGAACCGTGCTAGCATGGAACTTTACCAGGCGGAGGGAGGGTCTGAACAGCTATTTGATCTGGATAGGCGAATTTCGAAGGGGAGGGTTGTTGCAGAGCCGTTTGAATTGGATGGAGATAAGTAATGCGGCCGATGCGCTGGCGCCAGCTCGGCGATATTCTGATAAAGGACAAAGGGCTTTCCGAAGAAGTCGTCCGACAAGCTCTGCGTGATCAGGAGAAGAATTCTCTTAAGTTAGGTGAGCTTATTCGCGAAAAGGGGATTGCCAGCGAGACTTTGCTGGCAGAAGCGCTGGCGACCCAGAGCGGGTTGGAATATGTTGCCGAGCCGACGGTCAAGGCGAGCGCCCTGCACCTGCTAACCACGGTACCGATCGCTTACGCCAAAGAAAACCTCGCTGTTCCCCTCGAAATCGAAGGGCAGACCATCCGCTTAGCCGTTGCCGATCCGAACAATAACCGCATCCTCAATGATCTGTCAGTTTTGACCGGTTGCCGGATTATCGCCTGTTTGGCCTCTCCTGAGAAGCTGATTCAGGCGATCAATCTTGGTTATGAAACTCTGTCCGGTGGTGGCGACAGCGATGTGTCGATGTCAGACATTGATGCGAGAGAAGCAGATATGAGTGGGCCGGTGCCGATGGAAGACCTGCTCGACACCAGCGATGAAGCGCCGATCATCCGTTTTGTCAACGGGCTGGTCACCCAGGCTTATCGGCAGCGGGCCAGTGATATCCACATTGAGCCTTTTGAAACTGAGATGGTGGTGCGCTATCGGGTTGATGGGATTCTTTATGAAATCCAGCGACCGCCGGTCAGGGCTCTGCCGAATATCATTTCACGTTTGAAAATCATGGCTAATCTCGACATTGCTGAGAAGCGTTTGCCGCAGGATGGACGTTTTTCCGTACGGATTGCCGGTCGTCAGGCCGACGTTCGGGTGTCGACCCTGCCGACCGCTTTCGGAGAGCGGGTGGTTTTGCGGCTGCTCGATAAAAGTTCCGAGATGCTGAGCCTTGAAGATATCGGTATCGATCCGGAGGCGTTGCCGCAGATCGATAAAATGATACATAAAAACCACGGAATCTTTCTGGTGACGGGGCCGACCGGCGCGGGTAAAACCACGACCCTTTATTCGGCGCTGTCCGAGATCAATTCACGTGAGCAGAATATCATCACTGTTGAAGACCCGATTGAATATCAACTCCCAGGTGTCGGTCAGATTCAGGTCAATCCGAAGATTGATCTGACTTTCGCACAAGGTTTACGTTCAATCTTGCGGCAGGACCCCGATGTGATCATGGTCGGTGAAATTCGCGACGGAGAAACCGCTAAAATCGCCGTGC
>CALZLE010000076.1 GCA_945788205.1 uncultured Desulfuromonadales bacterium | reverse complement strand
GTGCTGGCCGATTCCGCTGACCCGGGCCAACACCAGTTCACCAGATTGCGGCCTGAGATTCCCTGTTATCAAAGTGGCGATGCTTTCCTGAGGGATCCGACGGGTGGTGTAAGAAAATTTAGAGCGTTGCAGGCGGTTCGGATCCAGCTGGCTTATTGAATCATTCATTTAGTTCTCCTTTACTGGCTTAGGCGATCAGTGGCGGCAATGCGCTCTTAAACCTAAAGCGCAGAATGATTAATCGATTACTGTTGTCTCTTTTATCAATTCTTATGCCATTTCTTCTATGGATAATAAATAAAATAAAATTAGCTACTTATGCTGGTTGTCTGGGGCCAGAGATGTGTAACCTGTTACGGTTGCGTGACGTATCAACCCAACTGTGGTTGACATATTTACTAATGCATTCTTTGAATCTGTGTGGATTCATCGATTGAAAGTTTGTTTTCAGCTAAGCTCTACTTAATCGCGGTTTCTTTTTATCGTCTAGTGAGTATCCGGAAACTCCGGACACCACTGTGTGGTATCCAGGTTGGAAACGAGCAATTTTTTTGCAAGGCCGCAGATTGACGCAGAGATTGCGAAAAAGGGCCGTTTCCGGATGGAAACTAGGCCCAACTGTCACAACACGATGTTGCGGAAGTGTCACATGCTGGATTGAAATGTTACACTTTTAGGCCGCCCTGCATAGGGTTAGCTCAGTAAACGTCAGGTCCTTAATTCCTCAAGAGGTTTTCAGGGAATTATTCTAACGAACTATTAAATAAGGAAAATTATCATCCCAATTTCCAGAATGATTGAGCTTGAGGGGCATTCAAAGCGTTCCCCAATCCAAGGTTTTGTCCTGGCATGCAATGTGATCTAACCATTATGCCTGCTTTCCGCAAGAATTCTTCCAAGGAAAGGAAGATATTTCTTGGGGGAATGGATATCAGTCGCTGCAGGTAATAAAAAAACGAGCGTCAGTTTGGGAATCGGCAGGGCAGGGTCGAGCATGAGTATAAAAACTAAATTTATGACTATTCTGATCGTTGTCGTTTTGGCGGCTCTCTTTTTCGCACTATATTGGGCGGGAATCTATCACAAGAGTCAACAAAAGGTTCGAGTGCTCGAAGCCTCTATCGGCGATTTGAATGCAGTCAGGCAGTTTCGCGCTGATATCTATTTACAAATTTCGCAATCGGTCGACTTTCTCCTCTCAGGTGATGATAGTGATGAAGATAGCTATATAAAATATAAAGAAAATTCAATTCTTTCCCATGAGGAATGGGTCAAGGCGATCCAAAAAAGCGTCGCCCTGGGAGAAGATAAATCGACGGAGATTTCCCGGGCTCAACTGCTGAAGAAACGCTTTGAACAGGCCTCTGAGTATATCGAACAGGCTTTTGATTCTGCTGAGTACGGCGATAACGAAAAGGCCTATGACCTTATCGAGAATAAGGTCGAAAATTGGGTCAATTACGATCTGTCGGAAGAAGTGAATGGTGCGCTGGTTGCGGAACTTGGGGAGGTGAATGAGGCCTACGATAATGTTTTGATTTGGTTGGGCTCGATGCCCTGGGTGGCGGATCAGACTCTGCGCGAAGTGAGACGAGCTCGTTACGCCCTGATGGATACCCTGGCTGCGGATAAGATACTCACCAGCATGAGTATCCAGCATAAAGATTTTATGGATTTTCTGTATTCTGGAAAAGCCGAAGAAAAGCAGGAGTTTGAAGATTTTGGGTTGGTCGCCAGCATAGAATTAAGAGACTGGGTCACCAACATCAATTCACGAGAAGAATTAAGCGAATCGGAAAAACAGGGCTTGTTGATGAGGATTCGCGATCTGGAAAACATCTATCAAAACCTGATCGAACAGAGCTACGAGGCATTTGCCCTGAAAAGCCGGGGGCAGCAAAGCGAGCTGCTCGAGTTTTTGGACAGCAGTTTGCAGCCCTCCTTCCATGACCTCCTCTATAACCAGATCTCCGCTGAAATAGACCGGGCCAGGGCAGATATCGACCAATCGAGCAGACGCCTGGTCGATATCACTTATTCCGCCGGAATTAAAGGAGGCCTCGTTATGGCCTCAGGATCAATGCTGGCTGTGCTGCTGATGTTTCTGGTCATGCGAGGGATCCTTCGCTCTTTGTCCCGGCTGCAGGCCGGAACTGAAAACATTGGTGCGGGCCGCTTTGAACATCGGATTAATCTGAATACCAGGGATGAACTCGGGGAGTTGGCGGCTTCCTTCGATATGATGGGTGAAAGATTGGAAAGAATGCGCAATGAAATAATTGCCGCCAAGCAATATACCGAGAACATTCTTCGCTCGATGAAGGATACCCTGCTGGTTGTGTCCACCGATGGTGTTATCCAGACGGTGAATGAGGCTGCCTGCAGATTGCTCCACTATCAGGAAAGTGAGCTGGTCGGACAGCCGGTTGAGAGAATCCTGGTGGATGGGTTGGACCTTCCCCAAGACCTTCCAGACAGTGGAAATTCCCTGCTTGTAGAAAAAAATTACCGCCTGCAGAGCGGTCAGCTGATTCCCGTGTCGTACTCCAGTTCGATTCTCAGGGACCAGCAAGGTCAGCCTCAAGGCGTCGTCTGTGTGGCCCAGGACATTACCGACCGCAAACAGGCAGAGGAAGAACTGCGCACCAGTGAACGGAAATATCGGCAACTTTTCAAAGAGTTTCATGCCTTACTGGACGCAATCCCCGACAGTCTTACCCTGTTGGACTCTGAGCTCAAGATCCTTTGGGCAAATAAGGGGGCGGAGCGATATCTGGGTTTGCCGGCTGAGGCTTTGGCGGGAAAGTTCTGTTACCAAGTCAGGTTTGGATATCCTACCTCTTGCGACCATTGTCCCGTCCGGAACAGTTTTTCTAGCGGTTTAGAAGAGCAGAGCCAGCATGTTGCTGAGGATGGAAAATACTATGACATCAGAGCTTTTCCGATCAAGGATGACAGGGGGAAGGTGACCAGTGTCATCGAGGTGATTTCCGATATCAGCGAAAAAATGAAGCTGCAGGCCGATGCTGCCCAGGCCGCGCACCTTGCCTCGGTCGGTGAATTGGCCGCTGGGGTCGCGCACGAGATCAATAATCCGATCAACAGCATTATCAATTATGCCCAGATCCTGCATGATGAAGCTGAAGTTGACGCTTCTCGGGATATCCTCAATCGAATTCTTGCTGACGGCGAGCGCATCGCAACCATCGTTCGCAGCCTGTTATCCTTTGCCCGGGTTGGCAATGAAGAAAAACACCCGGCGGCGATGAGCGATATTCTGGAAAATACCCTGGCATTAACACGAACCCAGTTGCGCAAAGAAGGCATCATTCTGCAAATCGATTGTCCTGAACAGCTTCCGCTGGTCCGAGCCAATCCTCAGCAGATCGAGCAGGTTTTTCTGAATGTCATCAACAACGCCCGCTACGCTTTAAACCAGAAATATGCCGCAGCCGATGAGGGCAAAGTTCTGAAAATAGCACTAGAGAAAATCAGTGCAACTGGCTCGCCCAGGGTCAGGGTTGTTTTCACCGATCAGGGCACAGGGATAGCCGCAGCTTCTCTGAACCAGGTTTTGCACCCTTTCTTTTCCACCAAACCGATGGGGGTTGGAACCGGCCTGGGCCTGAGTATCAGCCACGGAATTGTCAGCGATCATGGCGGGACAATCCAAATAGCCAGCAAAGAGGGCGAGTTCACCCGGGTTGCTATCGAACTGCCGATCGATTTGGGGACGAGTCAACTGGAAAGCGAGGTTGTCTGATGGGGCGAGTTCTGATCATAGATGATGAAGAAGGGATCCGTTTTACCTTTCACAGATTTCTGACTGCCGAAGGGTATTCCGTTGAGACCGCAGAAGATTTTAACTCGGGGCTGAGTAAGATTTC
>CALZLE010000075.1 GCA_945788205.1 uncultured Desulfuromonadales bacterium | reverse complement strand
CAGTTTGGCAATAAATTCTGTATTCAACATCAACCTAAACCTCTAAAAGAATTGAGAAGGCACGGAGAGAACCAGAAAATGGTCTCTTCGTGCCTGAAAATAACGACTGAGCAAGCGGGGAGCTATTATTGTATAAATGACTGAAAAAGTCTACTTTGACTTGCTGAACCAACCGGTTTTTTCGACAAACGGCTCAACCCGGTTGCGACCCTTCTTTTTAGCACTGTAAAGCGCTTTGTCGGCCTGTTCAATCAGCTCCGATTTCTTCATCATCGGTTTGCCGTCCTGCTCGAAGCTGGCAACCCCGAAACTGATTGTCACCCGATACTCATCTTCATCAAAGGAAAATGCATGCTGTTCGACGGCTGCACGGATCTTCTCAGCGACGATCACAGCCTCATCCTGAGTTGTTTCCGGCAGGACAAACACAAACTCCTCACCACCATAACGCGCCATCAAATCGTATTCGCGGATCAGACCGGTACAAAGGCTGGCAACCTCTTTGAGCACATAGTCGCCGGCCTGATGACCGTGAAAGTCGTTGAACTTTTTAAAGCTATCGATATCCGCCAACACCAGACTCAGCTCCGTTTCACGACGGATCGAACGACTGATTTCTTTATCGAGAAATTCCTGAAAAAATCGATGGTTGTAAATTTCTGTTAACCCGTCGAGATTAGCGATTTCCTCAAGATAGCTGTTTTTTTCCTCCAACTCCGAAGTCAGGTTCTCCAACTGCATTTTGGCCTGCACCAGCTCACGATTCATCTGCTCGTAACTCATATTGAGCAAGCTCAACTCAATATTCGCACCCTGTAAAAGCTCCGGAATCGATGCCGTTCCGCCGATCTTCAGACCAAAATATTTGGCCGCTTGAGCCACTTCAGTGTTGGCTTTTTCGAGGATGTCATCGATCCCCTCTGCCTCCAGCCCAAACATTTTCTGCGCTCGCTCACGAAACGGGCCATGATAATCGATCGGCTTGCCAGAATACATGATGTTGGCCAGCAGCGCCGCCAGATGCACCACGCGCACCTCGGTCAGCATCTCAGAATCCGTGCCCTGATAATTATCCGGATTGTGGTGATAAAAAATCGGAACCGTCAAAGTGTCGGGAAAGTGCCACTGCTTAGCAGCTTCACAGCCAATATAGGCATGGTTTGCACCAAGGTGTTCTTCTTCCAGTTCCAGCAATTTTTTCTCGCTGCCGGCGGCCTCCTGCAGCAACTTATCGTAGGTCTCACGAAAGGCACAGGCCAAAATCAATTTGCCGAGATTCTGCAGCAGACTGACGGTAAAAACCTCTTCCGGATCGCCATCGGAAACCTTGGCCATAATGAGCTTCGAAGAGACTGCCGCGGCCAACGACTCCTCCCAGAAACGCTCATAATCGAACCCTTTGCCGTGCTTGGGGCGCTCCATATTCAAAAAAGAAAAAGAGAGCACCAGACTCCGGACCGCATTCGTACCAAGGATCGCAACGGCCTGCTGAATAGTCCCGACCTCGTTGGGAAAATTATAAAAAGAAGAGTTGACCACCTTGAGGATTTTGGTCGACAGGGACACATCCTGCGAAATCAACTTGGTGATATCGTAAATGGTCGTCTCTTCCTTGCCGGTGATATTGATCAGCTTAGAAGCGACCGTCGACAAAGTTGGCAAAGAACCGGAATCGATCACCTGCTGGAGGACTTCTTCTTTGGTCGGCATAACTAGCCTTTCTCGGAAACTGTTGGTAAAACTGTCCCCCCGTCCGGGATCACCACAACCTTTGCATTGTCGGTTAAATCTGCCCGGGCTAAATCGATAGCCGCGTGTAGATCGACCGCTTTTTTCATGCCCATCATTGCCGTCTGCTCAGCACTGAATTCACTGACCAGAATCACCCGAAACCGCCGCGCTTTATGCAGTGTGGCGTGAGCTGTCTGACCATTAATCTGATAATCGGCTCTTAGCGCCGTCTCGAACTCATCCAGGTCCTGATAACGGAACCAGTCAAAAAAGGTCGGATGGCCGAAGCCATCGCGACAGGCAGCAAGCAGAATGATGGTGCCGCCCTCACGAACGGCACGGCAACCGTAGTCAAGCGCCTTTTGCGACTGGATAAAGTTGATATCCTTCGGCTCTCCCCCACAGGAAATGATTGCCAAATCTGCTGCCTGCTCCAGCTGTGCCTGAAATAAATCCCGCACCAAATCACAACCGGATAAATGTGCCTGCTCCAGATCACCACAGAAAACCGCCAACAGCTCTTTTTGCGGCGACAAGACCGTGTTGAGCAGAAAATCGGGCTTGGCCAATCGCGCTGCCTGCAACAAAGCCTGATGGACCGGATTAGCAGCGAGCGAACCGGTGATGGCGCGCGGGTGCTTGCCCCCGACCTCCGGCGGATTAAAGACTGCAAAGTGACTCTGCATACAGGTTTTCCGGCCCGCAATACCCGGCACCAACCCTTTGCGGCCGCCGCCAAAACCAGCGAAATAATGAAACCCAATGGTCCCGGTCACAATCAAGCGATCGGCCGATACCGCGCGACGGTTGAGCTGCACCGAAAAACCACTGTCGGTCTGACCCAGTTCCACCAACTGCCCAGGATCATCGCAATCATGATCGAACACGTTGATGCGACCATAAAGCGAACCGAGGATTTTCTGGTGTTCAGCGACTGTTTGCTTACGATGAATCCCCAGAGCAACAAGCACGCTGATCTGCTCGTCGGCGATCCCAATCCGGTTTAATTCTTCGACCAGAATTGGCAGGTAAAGCTCACTGCCCGTATAGCGGGTGATGTCGGAGGTAACGATCAACACCGACTCCCCTGGCTGTACAATCTGCTCAAGCGGCGGACTTCCGATCGGCTGACGCAGTGCGTTACGAATTAATTCATCCGCGACACCGACGTCCAACTTTTTCGGCTCCAGCGATAAAAACGCCCAAGGAACTTCGGCCTGCTGTTTTTCAACACCATATTTGAGCTCAATTGCCGCCATCAATCTCCTCCGAACGCTTCTGTTAACTTCCGCCCAATATTAAAGTTTTTTTCATTTTTCCGCAAGACAAGGTCAATTCTTTTCCGCAGAGAGGACGATCTTCTTGCAGCCGTCCGCGACCTTATGCTAATTAAGACAGTCAATATTGACTCTGCCTCTGCAGGAGGACCCGGATATGAACCTTGAAATTTTGCCCGTGACCAACCCCAAGCCACCGATCGAAGACGAGAATAGTCTGGTTTTCGGCAAGAGCTTTACTGACCGGATGTTCGTCATGGAGTACGACACCGGCAAGGGCTGGCACTCGGCACGCATTCAACCCTACGCTCCGTTCACCATGGATCCAGCGGCCATGGTTTTGCACTATTCCCAGGAAATTTTCGAAGGTCTCAAGGCCTTCCGTCGCGAAGACGGCTCGATTGCCCTGTTCCGTCCAGCCGACAATGTGACCCGCTTCAATCGAAGTGCTCGCAGAATGTGTATGCCGGAAGTTGATGAAAAGTTCTTCCTTGATTCAATGCTCGAACTGATCCGACTGGAGGCCAGCTGGGTTCCACAGAGTGAAGGCACCAGCCTCTACATCCGACCAACAATGATCGCCACCGAGCCGATGCTCGGCGTGCGACCAGCGGACCAATATCTCTGCTACGTCATCCTTTGTCCGGTCGGCGCTTACTACAAAGGCGGCATCGCTCCGGTCAAAATCTGGATCTCGGACCATTACGTCCGGGCAGCAGAAGGCGGCACCGGCGAAGCCAAAACCGGCGGCAACTACGCAGCCTCCCTCTATGCGGCAAAGGAAGCCTCAGAAAAAGGTTACGATCAGGTGCTCTGGCTCGACGCTAAAGAGAAGAAATACGTTGAGGAAGTCGGCAGCATGAACATGCTGTTCCTCTACGATGGAAAAATCGTTACCTCACCTTTGAAGGGAACGGTCCTCGACGGAATTACCCGGCGCTCTACCCTGGCGTTGCTGCGTGAACTGGGCTACGAGATCGAAGAGCGCGCCCTGACCGTTGATGAAGTGATGGAGGGCGCCCGGAATGGGCGCCTGCAAGAGGCTTTCGGTACGGGGACTGCGGTTGTTATCTCTCCGGTCGGCTCCTTCTGCTATCAGGACCAATGTGTACAACTGGGCAACGGCGAACCGGGCGAGCTGACCATGAAGCTCTACAACACCCTGACCGGCATCCAGTACGGAAAACTGCCTGATCCCAACGGTTGGGTCACCACCCTGTAAGTTTATTTAATGTATACGTTTTGTCGGGTGCTTGCTGTAAAAGCGAGCACCCGACAAAACAAATGTACACAATATAAGCATAGAACTACTCAGACGTTCCTTTCCACCATGATCGACCATAACCCACAACGATTTGGCTCAGAGCTAACCCCTTAACATAACCATAAAAAACTGTATCTTCAGCCATTCCTACACCCTTCCACCCAAATGGCATAGAACCTGCTTATTCTGACATTTCACAGCATCTCCGGGTATCTCCGATCCAACCGGTATAGAAACCACCCGAACAGCTTTAAATAAAATCAGATCACTCTGCAAAAAGGAGTCGATACTATGTGTCGCATTGGAGCAATAAAAAGTCTCAACTACATCCATCCGAGCATGGCCTTGCAGTTGATGCAATCGCAACAGAAAGGGCATGACAACTCAGGCTTTGCCATGGTCATGCAAAACCTCGGCGGAATCTTTGAGCCGTACAAACATCTACCAACCCTGTCGATGGCCTGCACCGACGAAGGGATCAAGATCGCCGAAGATATTCTCCACGAAGCTGGCTTTACCCGGGTCATGCAGTGGGCTCCGGAAGTGAATGACGAGCCAGGGCTCGACATCAATGCGATGCCGAACTACGTCTTCGAGACGTTCAAATATCCGCGCGTGTTTAAAAACTCGAGCCAAAAAGAAAAAGAAGAACTGCTCCTCGACACGCGGCTAAAACTGCGTGCCGCACTGGAGCCGAACGAGGAAGGTTTCGCTTACTCCTTCTGGCCTGATGTCATCACCCTAAAAGAGATCGGTGATCCGCGCGATATCGGTACCTACTTTAATCTCTGGGAATCCAACGACCGCTTTACCGCCAAGGTCATTACTGCCCAATGCCGGCAGAACACCAACTACGACATCGTTCGCTATGCGGCGCACCCCTTCCATCTGCAGGGCTACACAGCGCTGGCCAACGGCGAAAATACTTTCTATCTGAAAAACAAAGAATTTCAGCAGGGTTTGCACCGTGGTTATATCGGCTTCGAGTCTGATTCTCAGTGCTTTCTTTACACCCTGCACTATGTTCACCGCGAGCTCGGTTGGCCGCTGCACTACTACAAGCACGTCTCGACCCCGCTCCCCTTCGAGGAGATTGAACGTCGCGATGACCAGAAACAGCTGCTCGGTATCCGTCAATCGCTGGCACACCTGGAAATCAACGGTCCGAACACGATTATCGGCATGCTCCCGGACAACACTCTATTTAGCTGTTGTGACGCAAAAAAATTACGCCCGGTGGTCATCGGTCGCGATGAGAACACCGTCGCCATCTCTTCAGAGGTCTGCGGGATTAACGAAATCCTCCCCGACCGCGATTGGGAAACCGACATCTATCCGAACGAGCGTGAAGTTGTCGTGATCGACGACGAGTTGGAGGTCCAGCGATGGAAACAATGAAATTAAATGATGTCACGGCCAATGATCTGCCGTGGAAAATAAAATACGACGCCAACCGCTGTACCATGTGCGGTTCTTGCGTGGCAACCTGCTCCTTTCGGGCGATTCTGCCAAAAGTCGAGCGTCGCCGGCTGGTCTTTTCCGAAGGCAATTTCCCTGAGCCGCAAGCACGTTTTTCTGCGGTTCCGGTCATCCGTCAGGCAAAATCGATCCGCGATTACTGCCGCGGCTGTGGCATGTGTGAAAAAGTCTGCCCGAATGACGCCATCAAAGCGGAGCGCAACCCGGACACCCGCCACCCGATCATCACCCGCTGCCTCGGCGGCGACTCGATCAAACGTGGCGGCCGGAAGAATCTCGAGGGGAGTATTCGGACCCTTGACTCAATCCGCATCGGCCGCATTTCGCAGATGACCGACCCGAGCCTCGATGCCCAGCGCCACACGTTTGACCTGCTGGCACCCTTTGGCCGAATCCTGCCGCCGAAGAAACTGCCCTTTATGCCGGACGACAACCAAGAGCTGGTCACCAACGCTCTCACCCCGCCGGTCAACTGGATCTACCCGGTCATCATCGGCGATATGTCGATCGGGGCCCTCTCCTGGCGGATGTGGGAAGGGGTCGCTATGGCGGTCGCCTACCTGAACGAGGAATGCGGCATGCCGGTACGGATGTGCTCCGGTGAGGGTGGCGTGCCGATGCGACTGCTGAAGTCGAAATACCTGAAGTACATGATCCTGCAAATCGCTTCCGGCCACTTCGGTTGGAACCGGATCGCTAACGCCATGCCACACATGGTCGAAGATCCAGCCGGTATCTTGATCAAAATCGGTCAAGGCGCCAAGCCAGGCGACGGCGGTTTGCTGCAGGCCGGCAAGGTTGCCGAACATATTCAGGCGATCCGCGGAGTTCCAAAAGCTGACCTGCTCAGCCCGCCGAACCACCAGGGCCTGTATTCCATCGAAGAGAGTGTCCAGAAGATGTTCCTCTCCTTCAACTCGGCCTTTAAGTTCCGCGTACCAGTCGCCATCAAAGTTGCCGCCTCGGCCACTTCGGTCAGCGTTTTCAATAATCTGGTGCGTGACCCGTACAACATCGTCGGTGGTTTCTTCCTCGACGGTATCGACGGTGGTACCGGCGCAGCTCACGAAGTCAGCCTCGACCACACCGGCCACCCGATCGTCAGCAAATTGCGCGATTGCTACCTGGCCGCCGTGACTCAAGGCCGCCAAGGACAGATTCCACTCTGGGCAGCCGGTGGCCTCGGCAAGACCGGCGATCTGGCTGCTGATGCTTTCAAAATGATGGCACTGGGGGCCAACGGGGTCTTCACCGGCAAGCTGATACTGCAGATGGCTGGCTGTGTCGGTAACGACCTTGGCCGCTGCAACGCCTGCAACACGGGCTTGTGCCCAGCTGGCATCACCACCCAGGAACCGCAGTTGGCGCACCGTCTCGACCCCGAGCAGGTGGCACAGAACATCGTCAACTACTACCTGGCAATGGATCAGGAGTTCAAGAAGTTGCTCGCTCCAATCGGCAACTCATCCCTCCCTGTAGGTCGCTCCGACGCACTGGTCTCCACCGACCACGCTGTCGCTGAACGCCTGCAGATCCAGCACGTTTGTTAAGGAGGACGCAAAATCATGGCAATTGAAATCATTGGATTTGACGATAATAAAAAACGGATCTCCACCCAGGAGCTGCTGCAGAAAATTTATGCCGGCCTCGATCAGGGTGAAACCGACTTTGAAATTCTCTCCAGCGGACACCACAACATCGGTGGCCCTTTGTGGACTGAGGATGGCACCCCGCTAAAATTCACCGTTAAGAATCCCGGACAGCGCGTCGGCTCTTTCGGCCTTAATGGTACCGAAATCGTCGTCAACGGACCGGCCCCGGCCGATGCTGGCTGGCTGAACGCCGGTGCCGAGCTGGTCATCAAAGGAGACAGTGGCGACACCACCGCTCACTGTGCCGCTGGCGGTAAAATCTATGTTGCCGGACGGGTCGGGACCCGCTCTGGTTCGCTGATGAAACATGACCCGGCCTATCCCTCCCCAGAATTCTGGGTGATGAAGAACACCGGCTCCTTTTCCTTTGAATTTATGGGCGGCGGAACCGCAGTTATCTGCGGTGTCGATTGTGAAGAGTACGAGTCTGTCCTCGGCGACCGCAGCTGTATGGGCATGGTCGGCGGCACTATCTACATCCGCGGTCCAGTCAAAAACTTGCCGGATGAAGTCTGGCTGCTCGATCTGGATGAGGCCGATCATGAGTTTCTCACCAACGGTCTGCCAATCTTCCTGAAAAAGGTTGATCGCCTGCAGCGCCTCGAAGAACTGACCGACTTCAGTCAATGGAAGAAAATTTCCGCCAAAACCTACGAAGAACGCCAGCAACGTCAGGCGATGCGCCTGAGTATGCACGAATTCCGCCTCGGGAAATGGGTGGATGGCGGGATCTTTGGCGATGTCGTGACTGACGACTACAACTACACTGCTGGTCTGGTCAATTCCGGTGACAACCGGCTAAAAATTCCACACTGGCAAAACAAAGCCTTCTGCGCACCTTGTGAAGCAGCCTGTCCTTCGTCGATCCCAACCCAAGATCGGATTAACCTGCTGCGTGAAGGCAAGTACAAAGAAGCGGTCGAACTCGTGCTCCAGTACTCGCCGTTCCCAAGCAGTGTTTGCGGAGAAGTCTGCCCTAATCCCTGCATGGATGCCTGCACCCGTCAGTTCATCGATCTCCCCGTCTCGATGCAGGCCCTCGGCAAGCTTTCACAGGATGCCGACTCACCGGCCCCGAAACCGGACAGCGGCAAAAAGGTCGCAATTATCGGTGGTGGCCCCGGTGGTCTGTCCGCTGCCTGGCATCTGCGGCTACTCGGCCACGGTGCAACCATCATCGAAGCGGATAAAGAAGTCGGCGGCAAACTGCGGCAGGTCATCCCGGCCGACCGCTTGCCTGAGGACGCGCTCAACAGTGAAATCAAGCGGGTCAAAGATATGGGCGTCGCGATCCAAACCGATAGCGCCGTCGATAAAGCGATGTTTACAAAACTGCAAAAAGATTTCGATGCCGTCGTCATCGCCTCCGGTGCACACAACCCGGTCGTTATTCCCTTCCCCGGTCACGAAAAACTGGTCAAAGGTTTGGAATTTCTCAAACAGGTCAACAACGGCGAGAACCCAGCAATTGGTGAAAAAGTTGTTGTTATTGGTGCCGGAAACGCTGGCATGGATGCCTGTCTCGGAGCCTACTCGATGGGCGCCAAACAGGTCACCGCAATCGATATTCAGCGGCCAGCCGCGTTTCAAAAAGAGATCGATCACTTTGAAAAACTTGGTGGCAAAATCGAGTGGCCGGTCTTTACCGAAAAAGTCAGCGAAAAGGGCCTACACACCAAAGATGGCCGCCTGATTGAGGCCGACACGGTTATTATCTCCATCGGTGAGCGCCCCGACCTCAGCTACATTCCCCGCGAATGGCTGACCGAGCGCGGCATGGCTGAAGTGGATGACTGCGGGCAGCTGACTCAAGCCCCCGGGATCTTCGCCATCGGCGACACCATTGAGCCAGGTCTGCTGACCCACGCTATCGGCCACGGCCGTGAAGCTGCGGAATATATCGATGAGTTCCTTGCTGGCAACCCGCTGGAGGCAAAGAAAAAGCTACCGATGATTTCTCAGGAATGCCTCAGCAAAGAGCTGTTCCGACCGCACAACCGCAGCCGTTTCAACATGACTGACGTGACCAAAGAGACCAACCGCTGTATTTCCTGCGGCACTTGCCGCGACTGCAGCATGTGTCTCGAAGCCTGTCCTGAAGGTGCAATCCGGCGCGAAGATACAGAAACGGGTGGTTTCGAATATATTTCCGACGACCAGATCTGTATCGGCTGCGGCATTTGTGCCGGCATGTGTCCCTGTGGTATCTGGGGAATGGAGCAGGTGGTATAAATCAATTTCTATCCAGCAAAAAGCCCTGCAGACAGTCTTGCCTGCAGGGCTTAAATTTCTTATGAGCTGTGTTGCTTATCTTAAATCCTTTCTGCCTCCCAAACCTGCCCTTTAGCAATATCTGCTAGAGAATAATTATATTTTTCTACGATTCTTGACATTTCTGGAATCCTCAT
>CALZLE010000074.1 GCA_945788205.1 uncultured Desulfuromonadales bacterium | reverse complement strand
CCAGCGGCGGATCGAAAATCATCAGATCAGTAACTTTCTCAGTTATTTCGATGAAGACAAGCGACCCAAGAAACTGGACATGCTGGTCCCATCGCTGCATCCAGAAACTTTAGGGGAAGATGTCCGCTACCGGGTTCCGCTGTTGCCGCTGGTCGCCAGCTCTCTGCTGCGCATAAAAGAAGTGGAGATCAGCTTCGACACGGATTTGGTCGGCATTGTTGATGTGACTGACGAAGAACTCAACGGCAAAGAAGAGGCAGGTTCCAGCGGCGAGGACCAGGAAGGAAAAAAACTCCGCTCTATAAATCTTGATATGCGGGGCAGCGGAGTCTTCAAAAAAAACAAGGGAACTGCACACGTCGTCCTGAAGGTCGAAGGTAAGGAGATTTCCGAAGGGATGGCTCGGCTCGTAGATCGACTGCTACAGGTACAGGGAGACATTGACTGAAACGCAACTCAACAAGGTTTCGCGACCTTGGTTTGAACAAGTACGAAGTGATGCAACCCTAATAGAGGAGTGACAATTATGGCCGAACTCGTAAACATGTCTGATCAATTCCAGGGACTACCAATGGACAGCCTGATCGGCGGACCACTCACCGCAGCCTGCGATTCACAAATAAAACTGGCCCGGGCAACCGCTGATTTCATCAAGGTGATCGGTTTCCTGCCTCCGGACAAGAATGATCCGAACGGAGTCGGTGCGACGCGCACCGCCGCCTTCAAGTTCAAGCGTCCGGTCGAGCTCCCGGCAGCACCAGGTGGTGGAGCCGGGCCACTAACGCCGACAATCGGCGAAGAAGAAGTTGAGCTGGAGGTGCCGTTGCTGGCAATCGTCAACGTCCCCAACCTGAGCATCACCACCGTCGATATCACCTTCGACATGGAAGTTAAATCCTCCTTCAGCACCACGGCTGGCTCAGCCGCCGAGGCCTCAACATCGGCGGAAGCCAAAGTCGGCTGGGGGCCTTTTTCAGCTAAAGTGAGCGTCCAGGGCAAAGTCTCTTCGCACAAAGAGAGCACCCGCACCTCAGACAACTCGGCAAAATATCATGTCGCCGTGCACGCCGAAGACCGCGGCATGCCAGAAGGTCTGGCACGGGTCATGGATATCTTGCAGACGTCTGTCGCTCCAAGGGCGATTAGTGCACCGAAACCAGCAGCGCCAGCGACCACTCCTGCAGCAACCGGCAGCGGTTCAGGCAAAGCAACAAAACCATAAGCCTCATGGCTGGACAACCAGAAAGTAGCGCACAAAATGTTCGACTTAACCGACGTGAAATATGTCAAACGAATTACTATCGGCACCAGTGATCCGAGCAAAATCCTCTCTGAAGAGGAAATTGAACAGGCGATGGAACTGCTCAATAAATGCCTGAACGGGCCGCCGAAAGGAACCATTGTTGGAATTGAAAAAAGCTTTAAGATTCTCAATATCGGTGAGCACCAAGCAGTCATACAATGGCTGGTTTATCACATCGGGTTCACCCGTAAACCAGCCTGGTTAACCGACTGATGAGACACGTGCTGTGCAGCAGCTTTTGCAGCTGCACAGCGCTTTTCCTGAGCGTATAAAATGGCAAGTAATCGACTGGATGACGTGGCAAATGCCCTGCGTGACAGCTTTGAAAAAAGCCAGGAGACCATAGCGCAACAACAGAGTTCACGGTTGAGTCGACTCATCAACATGGATGAGCAAGGCGAACCAGATTATCTGACCTGGGAGTGTCGCTTACCCGCGGGTGATGGTCAGGAGCGCAACTTTGAACTGCTAAGAATGCCATACGCCAGTCTCAGCCACACGCAAACCTATGACATCGCCGAAGTTTCCATTGAGCTCGATTGTAAAATAAAAAAGAATAAAGCTCAGAACAAGCAGAGCCAACCGACATTTACCGCCACTCCTGTAAAGCGGGAGGAAGCAAATCAGGAAGAACTGCACCGACTCAAACTAAAAATCAACAACCAGCAACCGGAACCGACGGTCAAGATTGACAACGAAACAATTGATGCCTTTTTTGCGGAACAGCTATCCGCCAAACAGTTGGCGAAAGAACGGACCCAGAAAAAACGAAAAATTCTGACTGTCGCGTTTGTTCTGACGACTCTTTTTCTGGCCGTGGCGGCAGTGACTTATTTTTTATATTTTCCATAACCGACCTATCAGACGGAGCGCCCATGATCTACAACAGCCGTGTTTCCCGAATCTTTATAGCTGCCCTGCTGTTACTTTTTATCGCGTCGATCACCAATGCTGCTGAGGAAAGGCCAGAGGAAGCTATCTTCACCGGCATCTGGAAAGGCATCATCAGCAACTCTGACCAGGAAGTAGATCTAACCGTTGCCGCCTCCGAGGAGGATAATTCGGCGATAAGTTTCAGTCTGCATTTCAATCCACCGCGAAGCTGCAAGCTCAATGCAGTGAAAAGCTCCATGGAGGAGCATAAGATCCAACTGGTTTTCGATGAAGCAAGCGGTGGTTTTTGCGACAAGCTCTGGAAGGGGAACTTGACCTTGGAGCTGCTCGATTTTAAAAACCTCAAAGCTGAGATTCAAAAAAGCAGTATCGGTTTTGCAGAGGAGGCGTTCTTGTCAAAACCGGCGCAGGACCGCTGTTCGCATTGCCACAGCCCGGACGATGAATAACTGAGGACGCAAAAACTTTTTTACAACCCTTGGCGGAGTGATAATCGCAACGAGCAAGGAGATGAGAGATGAAAATCAGTGAACAAGGCAAACAATTGCTCGCAGATTGGGAAGGATTTAAAACCCAGGTCTATCAGGACGCTGCAGACTTGCCGACTATCGGGGTTGGCCATCTATTGACCAAACAGGAACTGACAACAGAAAAACTCTTGATTGAGGGACAAGCGATCGACTATCGCAATGGACTCAGCAAAGCACAGGTGATCGATCTGCTAGCCCAAGATCTGGAGCGCTTTGAAAAGGCAGTCACCGACAAGGTGACCGTCGAACTAAATCAACACCAGTTCGATGCAATGGTCGCCTTCTGCTTTAATGTCGGAATTGGAGCGTTTCAAAGCAGCACCTTGCTTAAAGAACTAAACCAGGGAAACTACGATGCGATTCCCAGTCAGTTAAAACGTTGGGTCAACGCCGGAGGGAAGCCGGTCGCGGGATTGGTTAACAGACGCAACAATGAAATCGATCTTTGGAATGCCTGATCATTGCGCATCGACAATAATCTTCCCATAAAATCACCGAATCGCTGAGAACCTCTTGGAAAGTTCTCGGCGATTTTGTTATGAATAGAGGGCTGACAATCCTCCATAAGAGCAAGAGATGAACAAAGAACTGTTGCGCGAAAAAATCCTGTCCAAGCTAACCGCAGACCACCAGCTCCTGTTGCAAGCAGCGCAAAGCTCTCACGCTGCAGCCACGCACGAAGACAACGTTCCCGACAGCAAATACGAAACATTGGCGCTGGAAGCTTCTTACATCGCCCAAGGTCAGGCGAACCGAGCGCAGGAAATCAAACAGGCGATCGACGCCTATCGCCAGTTGCAGCTGCAAAAGTTCGACGAAACAAGCAGCATCCGCATGAGCGCCCTGGTACTATTGGAGGATGCAAACGGACATGAAAAACTGGTTTTTATCGGCCCTGCGGCTGGTGGCCTGAAGCTGGATTATCAGGGCAAAGAAATCATGCTGATCACCCCCGACTCGCCGCTGGGGCAGGAATTGATCGGCAGACAGGTAGATGAGTGCTTTCAGATAGAAGGTAGTGCGGCACGAGAATACGAAATTATCGCTGTCGAATAAGGAAACAAAGACACCGTCCTTTGCCCCCGCAAGGTACTGAAATTTGTTGTCCTTGAAAGCAAGCGGCCCTACACTCAAACAACTTACAACTGTTTGCCTCACCGATAGGATTTGAACGTGACCTTTGAAGGCGCACTCAGCTTCTTTCTCGCAATTTTCATTTTCGGCATCACCCCCGGCCCGGGCGTATTTGCAATTCTCGCTCGTGCCCTCGCCTCTGGAACGGCAGCCTGCTTTTCCCTCGCACTAGGGATGGTCATCAGCGACATCATCTACCTGGTTCTGGCCTGCTACGGCCTGGCGACTCTGGCTGAGCACTGGAGCGAGGCCTTTTTGCTGGTGCGCATTGTCGGGGCTATCTATCTGATTTACTTAGGCATCAAAATGTGGCGGGCAACTCGGCAGCAAGACCTGTCGATCGACGTTGCGGTCAAAGAAAAATCGAGTCTCAGCTTCCTGCAGGGCTTTATCATTTCGGCCTCCAACCCTAAGGTGATCCTGTTTTATATCGCCTTTCTGCCAACATTCATCGACCTGACGATTTTAAACCATGGAGACATTCTGCTGGCAGCAGCTCTGACTCTCTTTGCACTGCTGATCGGTCTGATGCTGATAGCCGCCGGTGCCGCCTCTGCCCGGCGCTACGTCCGCTCACCGCGCGGGCAGAAAGTCCTTAACCGCACCGCCGGTTCGGTGATGATCGGTGCCGGAACCTATCTGATTTCCTGATTTTTTTAAAAGACACGAAAGGCCCAGCTGTGGTCCGAAGGGCGAAGACCTGTTGTTGCGACTGGGGTTCCGCTCTCTTCTGGTTTCATGAGCAACCACGTTTGCGGTCCTAACACCAATATGTTATCGTCGGGAAGTTGATGGCGGCGTCCTCACTGGATGTTCCGACCATAGACCCGCAAACGAGGTGGACCATTTTTGCCCCAGGCAAGAACGGGACGAACCCTCTCTCATCAGGGCAGCACTGGATCTTGACGTTCCGTCTCGATACCGGGTGCGGGTGGCCCTGTCCTTTAAAAAATAAATAGTCACTACCTTCAGGCACGTTTGCCTGGCCCTTTCTTGTTTCGCGGCAGAGCTGTTTCTGTTGTCGATCTGCGTTGCCATATCTGCTGCACGTGCCTTTTCTGAAGACGATTTTCAATCCTGTATTGAATCGTCTGTTTTTGCACAACTTTATTCCGCAATAGAGACGCAAAGAAAGAATCATCAAACAGAGGAAGGAAACAATGGCTTCAACAAGTACCGTAAAACCAAACAAAATGAATTGGCTTAAAATGGACTGGCAACAGGAACTGCAAAAAAACATTACCAGCGTATCCGAACTAGAGAAATTTCTGCCCCTGAGTGCAGATGAACGGAAAAACCTCGAAGAGGTGGCGACCCGCCACCCGATGAACATTCCGCGCTATTATCTCGACTTGATCGATCCGAACGATCCACACGATCCGATTCGCAAACTGGCCGTGCCATCAACCGAGGAACTGATCCTGGCCGGCGCGATGGGGGAAACCACCTGCGATCCCTATGGCGATGACAAGCACGACAAGGGCAACGGCATCCTGCATAAGTACCCTTATACCGCTCTGGTCGTCGCGACTGAGTATTGTTCAATGTACTGCCGCCACTGCTTCCGTAAGCGGATGGTTGGACTGCCGAACGACCAGACGGTCAAAAGCTTCCAGCAGGCAGCAAGCTATATTGCCGAGCACACCGAAATTAAGAACGTGGTCATGTCGGGCGGAGACCCGCTGATGTTGCCGACCGATGCTCTTGCTAAAATGCTCGATTCGCTGCGTAATATCGAGCACCTCAATTACGTCCGGATCGGCTCACGAGCGCCGGTGGTTTTTCCGTTGCGTCTTGCCGATAATGAGCTGATCGACCTGCTCGCTGATTTTAATCGTGATAAACCGCTCTACGTCCCGACCCACTTCAACCATCCTAACGAGATCACCCCGGAGGCAAAAGAAGCGGTTGCGCGACTGCGCAGCGCCGGCGTCACCGTCAACAACCAGGCGGTCTTATTGCGTGGCGTCAACGATTCAGTCGAGGCACTGACCGAGCTGATGGATGGCCTGCTGCAAATCGGCGTCAACCCCTATTATCTCTACCAGTGCATGCCGGTTGAGCGGGTTCGCCATCATTTCCAGGTGCCGCTCAAGGAGGGGGTTGATCTGGTCGATGATGCCCGCCGCAAGATGGATGGTTACGCCAAGCGCTTCAAGTTCATCATCGGCCACGACATCGGCAAACTGGAGATCTGCGGTCGGGCCGACGACAAAATGATTCTGAAACAGCTGCATGCGCGCCCCGGACATCAGGAGGAATCTTCCCGCATTCTGGTTCGTCAGTTGACCGATAACGGCGGCTGGCTTGACGATCTGCCGGAAGTTGCTATCTAATCAATAGGCAAAGTCATTCGATAAAGATTTTGCTCATTTTTTCTCAGGAGGAACCATGACAAACCGAAAAGAGATTCATACCAGAGTTCTCAATGCAACCAGCAAGGAAGAGTTGGCAACGGTTTATGGTGAATGGGCTGAGCAATATGATAAGGACCTTATTGATGAGATGGGCTACGTTGCCCCGGCTTTCGCCAGTCAAGTCCTGCTGGAGTATGTAGAAGATCAGTCCGCAAAAATTCTGGACGCCGGCTGTGGGACCGGGTTGGTCGGGGCGAACCTGCATCAAAAAGGTTATCGCAATCTTGAAGGGTTTGACTATTCTGCACAGATGTTGGCAAGGGCCAAAGACAAAGGGATCTATTCCAGACTACATCAAGGGGACCTGACCGGCAAACTTGACCTGCCGGAAAACAGTTACGATGCGATCATCAGTGTCGGAACCTTTACCTGCGGCCATGTCGGTCCTGAGGCCTTTGCTGAACTGATCCGCATCACCAAGCCGGGAGGTCATCTCTGCTTCACGGTTCGAGATCAAGCCTGGGAAGAGGACAACTACCGGATAGCGATGGATAAAATTGAAAAGAGCGGCGCCTGGCACCGTTTGGAAGAGAAAACAACCGATTATATCCAGCAGGAAGAATCAAGCTGTAATGTCTGTATTTATCAAAAAACAGCTAACATCTAACTGGCCATTGAGCAACGCTGCTTGACTTTGCACAACCCGTATGGTTCGTTTTAGTGATACTGTTCCTGTCAACCGTAACAAAGACGTTGCAAAACCAGTTCCGTAACTTCGTAGTGATTTCAATTTATTTCTGCTTTTAATGATTGCAGAACCAACCGAAATGGGGAGGAAACATCATGAAAAAACTGGTTGTCATATTTCTTACGAGCTTATTGATTTTCACCTCGGGAGCTGCCTTTGCCGACAAGTTGTATGTCGGCACGGACACCGCTTTCGTACCCTTTGAGTACAAAGGAAAAGATGGTAAATACACAGGGTTTGATATTGACCTGTGGGCAGAAATCGCCAAACGGATCGGTGTTGAGTACGAATTAAAGCCGATGGATTTCAATGGTCTGATTCCCGGCTTGACGACCGGCAATCTCGATGTTGCGTTGGCAGCAATTTTCATCAAATCTGCCCGTGAGGAGAAAATCGATTTTTCTCACCCCTACTTCAGGGCTGGTTTGAAGGTCATGGTTTCAGCCGACAATAAAGACAT
>CALZLE010000073.1 GCA_945788205.1 uncultured Desulfuromonadales bacterium | reverse complement strand
CTTCGAGCACTGCAAAACCAAACACACCCTGCAGATCTTTCAGAGTCGTGTGGAGAATTGTGGTTTTTACACGGCCGGGAGAACTGACCAGATTGAGGACCAGCAATCCCTGCTTCTGAAACAGGGCTCGGTTATTGTTTGCCAACCGGTTATTTTTAGACAGCAGATCCTCTTCAATGCTGATCTTTTTTCCCTTATTGTGATCATGATCATGCTGGTGGTCATGATCGTGGTGATGATGGTCGGTCGGCCCGCAGCCGCAATCGATACACATGGTCAGTCGATCTCCATTTCTTTGATCCGTAATTCTTCACCGGAAAGCAGGTCACTGGCGGCACTGTCGCACTCAGGACAACATCCCAGCAGCTCTTCTAAAGGGAATTCGCACGCGCAATCGCAACAGCGAGCACGAGCCGGAACCTTCTCAATCAGTAACTGTGCACCCTCCAGTTGTGTTCCATTAGTGCAGGCCTCAAAACAGAATTCAAGCGCTTCCGGAACCACACCCGAGAGACTACCAACTTCGACCGTCACTGAAAGAATTTTACTCGCCTGCTGCTCGTTGGCAGTCCGCTCGGCAATCTCAACAATACTCTGTGTTATGCCCAATTCGTGCAAAAAAATTTCCTTTACAGAAGCTCTAAAAAATGTCTTTTTAAAAAGCAGCGAGACAAAATGTTACATTTTTTTGTCGAATGATCACTATAGGCAAAATCGGCAAAAAAGCAAATCAACCTTCCGTTGTATACGGTATCGTTTTCCCTAAATGATATCTGCAACTCTCGAACTATACGGGAAAAATCAATGCACAGTGGCAAAATCTACATCTGCGATGCCGATCAGAATTCGCTACGGATCCTGGAAGAAACCTTGAAACTGCAGGGGCACCGACTGACCTGCTACTCCCAGGGCAGCAGTTTGCTTCAATCTCTGGAAGAACAGAAAGAGGATGCCCCCGATCTGATTCTGATCGACATGCACCTGCCCGACATCAACGGTCCCGACCTGCTTCGCCGAATCAAACGGCTGCGTCCACAGCTGCATGTCATCCCAATGAACGCCTTTGGCACCGTGCGGGGCGCGATTGAAGCGATGAAACAGGGAGCTCACGACTATTTACTCAAACCTTTTACCCCGAACGAACTGAATAATCTTGTCGACAAGCTGATCGAGCATAATCGGCTGGTTTCAGAAAACCGTTCTTTAAAAGCAGAAATTCGTCGACGCTTCGATCCTGAGCAAGTGGTCTTTAAAAGTACGAGTTTTGAAAAGGTTTTTGACCTGGCAAAAAAAGTGGCTCAAGCCGAAGCCAGCATTTTGATTATGGGTGAAAGCGGGACCGGCAAAGAGATTATCGCTTCAACCATCCACTACAGCAGTCGGCGTAGCGAGCAACGATTCTTAACGATCAACTGCGCGGCACTGACTGACACCCTGCTCGAGAGCCAGCTGTTCGGCTACGTCAAAGGTGCTTTTACCGGCGCTGTTACCAGCCAGCGCGGCCTGATTGAAGAAGCGGAACGCGGCACCTTGTTTCTCGATGAAATCGGCGACATAAGCCCCGGTCTGCAAGCTAAGCTACTGCGGGTGCTGCAGGAAAAAGAGTTCATCCCGGTCGGCTCAACCAAAGTCCGTAAAGCCGACGTCCGCTTTGTCGCCGCCACCAATAAAGACTTGCAAGAAGAGGTGAAGGTGGGGAATTTCCGGGAAGACCTCTATTATCGCCTCAACGTCGTGACCCTGCAGGTCCCAGCCCTGCGCGAACGACCGGAAGATATTGAACCGTTAGCAAATTTATTTATCGAAAACTTTGCCGGTCGCGACAAATTACAGCTGAGCAAAGCAGCCCTGAACATCCTGCAAAGCTACAACTGGCCGGGTAATGTCCGCGAGCTGGAAAATATCATCGAGATGGCAGTCATCTTGGCGGATGATGGCGAAATTGATGTGCCCCAGCTGCCGGCTAAACTGACCGCTGACCAGCTGACCCCGATGCCCGCACCCAAAGCGGGCATGACACTGGAAGAAGTGGAAAAACTCTATATCGAGCAGATTTATCGGGAAACCGGCTATCACAAATTACGCACCGCACAGATCCTCGATATCGCCCGACGAACCCTCGATCGCAAGCTGCAACAGTACGACATTCGCAAAGAGCACTCCTAAAAAGCGTCAAAAAGACACAGCCTGTTTAAATCTGTCCGTATACGGATGTATACGTTTTCACTATCCTTTCCGATGTAAACGTATACATCTATTCTTTTCAAAACCTTACCTCTCCTTTCACTTTATTGGGCACACTCCTTGCCCATCCCCTTCGGCTAATTGTGTCGTTCTGTCTTCATTAATCCGACACGACACAGCTGTCATTTAGAACAGAGTCGATCAACTCAATTCGATCGGTCCTGTCCATTTACAAAGGGTTTGAAACCCATCAATAGAGGAGAGAGAAACATCATGGCAAAAATCGTCATCGATCCGATCTCACGCGTCGAAGGCCACATGAAAGTGGAGGCCGTCGTTGAGAACGGAGTCGTCAAAGAAGCAAAAAGCTCCGGTATGATGTACCGGGGTCTGGAGAACATCCTGATCGACCGTGACCCGCGCGATGCCGCCCGTATCGTCCAGCGCATCTGTGGTGTCTGCCCGACCTCGCACGGACTGGCCGCCGCTTTCGCCCTCGACGAAGCTTACGGCGTCAACGGCAACATCACCGACAACGGCCGGATTCTGCGCAACCTGATCCAGGGTGCCAACTTTGTCCAGTCCCACATCCTGCACTTCTACCAGTTGGCCGCCCTCGATTATGTCGATGTCGCAGCCTGTGCCGATTACACCGGCGGAGACCCAGAGCTGACTAAAGTCAAAGAGTTTATCGGCCGTGGCCATCTCGGTCCCTTCGTGCCACGCTACGAAGGCGACTACCGTCTGACCAAAGATGAGAATATTGCTGCCACCGGTCACTACGTTAAAGCGCTCAACATGCGCCGCCTGGCTCACGAAGCGGTTTCGGTGTTCGGTGGCAAGATGCCGCACAATATGTCGATCGTCGCTGGTGGTGTCACCGCCGCGCCAACCATCGACAAGATCGCCAACTTCATCTGGAAGATGGAGCAGCTGATCGACTTCATCAACACCACCTACCTGCCGGACGTGCTGATGGTCGCTAATCGCTACAGCGACTACTTCGGTATTGGTGCCGGTTGCAAACAGTTCATGTCTTTCGGTTGCTTCGATCTCGACAGTGATCCGGACCTGACCAAGCGGCACCGCTGGCTGCCACAGGGCATCGTCAAGTCCGACCTGAAACTGCAGCGCCTCGATCCGAACAAGATCACCGAAGAGGTCCAGAGCAGCTGGTTCGAGGACCACGGCGCTCAGCACCCCTACGATGGCAACACCATCCCAGAGCGGGACAAGGCTGGCGCTTACAGCTGGATCAAATCGCCACGTTACGACGGCGAAGTTCTCGAAGTCGGTCCGCTGGCACGGATGCTGGCCGCTTACGTGGCTGGCGACAAGCAGGTCCAGAGCCTGACCAACAGCGTGCTCGGCAAGTTCAACGCCGGTCCGGAAGCCCTCTTCTCGGTTCTCGGCCGTCATGCGGCTCGCGCTATCGAGTGTAAAATCGTCGCTGAAAAGCTCAAAGACTGGGCGCTGCAGCTGCAGCCGGGCCAGCCGAGCTTCACCGACTTCAACCTTGACGTCAACAGCCGCGGCATGGGTCTGCACGAAGCACCACGCGGCGCCTTGGGCCACTGGATCGTCGTCGAAGGCGGCAAAACCAAAAACTACCAGGCCGTGGTTCCGACCACTTGGAACGCCGGTCCGATGGACGCCAAAGGCCAGCCAGGCCCGATCGAGCAATCGATCATCGGCACCAAGGTCAAAGATGCGAAAAACCCGTTTGAGCTGGTGCGTATCGTCCGTTCCTACGATCCCTGCCTCTCCTGCGCTGTGCACGTGGTCACCCCCAAAGGTGAAGACCTGGGCCGCTTCGTCGTCGGAGCCCAGTAATGGAAGCCGCAGCCCAGTACCGCGAAGCATACGCCCCGCTGCTGGTGATGGCGGTCGGCAACATCCTGCGCATGGATGACGGTTTTGCCGATGCGGTTTTAAACCGTTTGGCCGAGCTTGACCTGCCGGAGGATGTTGAACTGTTCGACGCCGGGACCAGCGCCATCGACTTGATGGAAGTCTTTAACGGTCGCGAGAAAATGATCGTTATCGATGCGGTCCGTGGCGGCCAGGAGCCGGGCACCCTCTACCGTTTCAGCCCGCAAGAGGTTGAAGACGGGGCTCTGCCGATGAACTCGCTACATCAGGTCGGACTGCTGGAAACCCTGAAGCTGGGGGAACTGGTCGACTGCAAGCCGAAATCGACGGTGGTCATCGGCTGCCAGCCGCAGGAGACTGGTCTTGGTATCGGCCTCAGTGAGCCGGTCAAGGCGCAGATCGAGCGGGCCAGCGAACTGGTGCTGCAGGAAATCAACAATTATTTTGAATCGAAATGACTTGGAGCTATGAGTAAAAGGTGGATGAAGAGTGCCAGTGCTTGGATTGGATGAGTGATTCAAAAATCTGAGCTGCACCCAAAGGTTCAGCGGTGATTTTTGAAGTGCTCAAACGATTCAATGACTGGTGCTATTCGCCGCCGGGTACTCATCGGTTCAAGTCCCAAAACAGGAGATAAAGATTAT
>CALZLE010000072.1 GCA_945788205.1 uncultured Desulfuromonadales bacterium | reverse complement strand
CCTAAAAATACGTCAATTCTAGCCACTTCTGCCCAATTTCCGCCTCTTTTTTCTCAGCGGTTTTCATACATTACAAAACAACAAAAGCAACATGCTAGTGTTTTCAATATATTGTAATCTTGGAATTAAATAGCTGGACTTGGTACGTCTCCTGCTCTATAAATTTGCCTATTGTTAATTCGCCTCGGATCTCCCCCCCCTTCTGGTCCGGGGCATTTTTGTATCTATTTTTCGCCACCTAAGAGCTAAAGATCTCCACCAAAAAAAGGCGCGATCAAATGACCGCGCCCCTGTAAAACCCCTGCAAACTTGTTGCTTACAATTTTAAAAGATGTGGATCTCCGTGACAATCGCTACAGCTGTTGAAGTTATTCAGCAGTGTCGGATTATGCGGCCCGTTACCGTGACAATCACTGCAACTGGTCGTGTTTTTATGTTGCTCGGCATGACAAACCACACAGGCGAGTAGCTGGTGCTTTTTCTGCGAGGCCTGATGGGCTTGATTCTGATCAGCATGACAACCGGCACATACTTCATTCGCAATTTCAGATCCGTACTTAACGTCATTCGGCGCGTGAGCCGCATGACAAGCAACACAACCGGCATTATCAACAAAAGCGGTGTGAACATCTTCATGACAACTGCTGCACTGTGGCCTTTCACCGTGACGGGTTCCTTGATGGCACTCGGCACAGCTGAGCCCTGCGTGGGAGTTTTCCAGTTTGGTCAAATCTTGCTGCGGTTGATCGTGACAATGGATGCATAAATCGGCCAGCTTTCCAGCAACAACCAGACTCTCGACCGGCGCGTGGGCGTTCTTGTGACATTCGAGGCAAACATTCATCTTTTCGCCATGCGGATAATCGTGACAACTGGTGCAAGACGGTACGCGCTCTTCCCAGGGGATCCCCGGAGTGAACGTGTGGAACTTATCGTGACAATCCCGGCACTGCTGTTTGTGCAAGCCACCTGCATCGCGCAGCGATTCAAAGGCCTGCAAGTGACACTTGGCGCACTCAAGCGTGGTCATTTCCGGGACATCCTGCTGATAGATATCGACCGTCTCGGCGGCAATGACCGGAGCGGCTAAAAACAACACCAACAAAACAACAAACAGCGTGCGACAACTTTTCTCGTTCAATATAAATTTCATCATTTCACACCCTCACTACTGGCGGCCTCTGCTGCCGCGGGGATTTCAACGGGTTCAACCGGCTGAGTCGTTGCCGCCGGTACTGCGGCAGGAGCCTCATCTCCACCACGCCAATCAGCAAGATCATGCGGATCAATGTGACACTTTAGGCAATCCGGGAATTTTTCGTGCAGACCCTGATCATGCGGCGGCTCGTGGCAATCGGAACAACTGAGCATGCTGCCATGTTGACCGGCATGACACTCGACACAAGAGAGTTCGCTGTGAGCAGCTGGACTGGCAGCCAGAGCCTCAACCTGAGATTCGTGACACGACTGGCAGAAGGCTGACGGCAAGACACCACTAAAAGCAATCTGCTTAGGCGCATGAGGGGCACTGTGACACTTCAAACAATCAGCGTACTTCTGTCCTGATTGGTGAGGCTGATGACAATCAGAGCACTTGAGCGCTTGCCGGTGCTGCGGGTGGCAACTGTTACACTCCTGCTCAGCGTGGGCACTTGGAGCCCCGGAAAAAATCTCCACTGCGTCGCCATGACAAGTACTGCAGGCAGGATTTACATCTTCGGCCTTCGACAGATCGTTCCCCAGCGGCTGGTGCCCAGTATGACAGACCTCACAGCTGGCAACCGCAAAGTGAGCGTTATCGTCCTCGTCATGACAACTTTCACAATTCGGTAGAATCTTCTTGTCGGATGGGGGGTGAGCCCGGTGGCAAGCGATGCAAGGTTCTTTTTTATGCGGCCCACCCTTCTCTCTGATTAAATCAGTCGGCTGTTGATGACAGGACGCACAAACAGCCTCAACCTGCCCCGGCCGATCCTTAATCAGGTGCGGAAGATGCGCAGGATGACATTTCTGACAGTCATTCTGTTTCTGCTTTGGAATGTGTGGTTGGTGACATTCTAAACAACCCTTTGTCGCGCCATGTTTTCCAGCGTGACACTTACGACAATCAAACTCAGTGTGCTTATTAGGATTCAGCTTATACAAGCGTTCATGATTGTTGTGGCAGGAGAGGCAAATCGGTTTGAGCTCGTCCTGTTTGTCCAGTTGCACCTCGAGGGGCTGATGCGGATCGTGACAACCCGCACAGTTCTCCACTACAAAATGACGCCTTTTCCCGCGCGGGTGACAATCATTACACTTTGCGGTACTCACTTCATCATTCGGGATATGCTGAGGGTGACAGGCCGTGCAACCGGAAAGTTCTTGCAAGTGAGCAGCACCGTTGGCGCTAAAAGCAGTCACCTGCTCCTCATGACAAGAGGCGCAGAACGTCAGCGGGATAGCTTCGGCCTGCTGCAGTTGGATATTCTGCGGTTGATGCGGCTGATGACAGAGAACGCAATCGGTTTGTGTCATCGATTTTTCATGCGGGCTATGGCAATCGAGACAAAGGCGGAACTCACCATGTTCAGAATGGCACTCTGCACAATCCTGCTCACTGTGTCCACTCGGCAGCGCCGCAAATTGATCGGCAATCTGCGCATGGCAACTGACACAAACCGGAGCCTGTGGTTCATAAGTTTTTAAGTCGACTAGCTGTGGCTGATGTGGATCATGACATTGCTGACAATCGCCAACCGTGTAATGCGGATGCTCGGTCGGTGCGTGACAGGCAAAACAGGAGTCGGGAATTCCCTGCCCCTTCTGTGGATGGTCAGTGTGGCAACTGTTACAAGCGGAATCCGGGTGCTGCTGGTGACAAGAGGAACAGGTAATGCTGTCACGATGAGCGCCACCGGATGTCTGTACAAGTTCGGTCTCTGATGCATGACAGGCTGCGCAGAGCGAGACATCAGGAGTGTCTACAAATTTGATATCCAAAGGTGCGTGAGCCTGATGGCACAGCTGACAATCAGCATTGACCATCTTGTCGTCGTGCCCATCATGGCAACCGAGACAGGATGGCACCCCAATATGGCGACGATGGCAGCTAACACAGTCGCGGGAATGAGCACTGACCTGACTTGACAACTGCTCCTCGACCTGTTGATGACATTCGGCACAAACCGAACTGCGCCCTCTCATCTCAGAGATATCACCCTTAATCGGCTGATGAGGGTCGTGACAGTCTATGCAACCAGAATTAGCAAAGTGCGGATTATCATCACTTGCATGACAAGTTGCACATTCGGGAATAACATTCTCAGCGGGCGGATGTTCCTGATGACAGTCACTACAAACGAGCTGCGTACCGTGCGCTTTGCCGCTTGTGACAACCTCATCAACAGTTTCTTCGTGACAACCACTGCAAAGCAGCGCCGTCAATCCATCACCAAACACAACCGGCAAAGGGCTGTGCGGACTATGACATTGGCTGCAGTCGCCCGCTTGCATATTTTTATCGTGCCCTTCGTGACAGTTCAGGCACGAGGGAGAATGGTCGTGCGCTTCGTGGCACTGATTACAGCTCAGATCCTGACTATGGGCTGTTGGCTGTCTTTCCATTCCAGCGGTTACATCGTCATGGCAGCCGGCACAAAGCGAGCGGACGTTTTCCACCTGCCCCAGATCACCAACTTTTGGGCTGTGCGGATTATGGCACTCCTGACAATCGCCAAAAGAGAAATGTGCACTGTCCGCTGGAGCGTGACAACTGGAACAGGCGGCAGCACGAATCTCTGCGGGGGGATGGGTCTGATGGCAATCGGCACAGCTTAAATTCTGTTGATGGTCACCACCTGATTTGGCAAAAACATCAGCGGTCTCGCTATGGCAATCGAGACAAAAATCTGAGTTCGTTTCAGCAGAAAAGACTGGTGGCATCGGCAAGTGATGGCCATGGCAGGTTTTGCAGTCGGCACCCACCATTTTTTCACTGTGCCCTTCGTGACATTGTAGACAATCAGGGCTTTTCGTATGTGCAGTGTGGCAATCATCACACGACTGCTCGGCGTGAAAACCTCCGGAATTAGCAAAAAGCGTGCGCGTGGCGACATGGCAAACGCTGCAATCCTTACCGGGCAAGCCTTCAACAGCGGTGGTCGGTGTCGGATTATGAGCAGCGTGGCAACCGAGGCAATCTTCCTTGATTTTGCCGCCGCTGTGCCCTTGATGGCAGTCGGTACAGTTCGGCAACTGAGCATGCTGCGGGTGACACTGGTTACACCTTAAGCTCTCGGAGTGGGCAGATTTTGCCGAATAGGGATTATCGTGACAACTGAGACAAAGCTTTTTGATCGGCTTGTCGAATTGCGCAAAGTCGATTTTGAGCGGTTCATGAGCAACATGACAGGCGGCACAATTGTCGGCGGTAAAATGTTTATTGTCCTGCGGATCGTGGCAATCAGTGCAAGCGGCAACGGCAAATTCGGCACCACGTTGTTTGGGATGCTGCAGGTGACAATCACGACATTCAATCGCCGTCGCGTGTGCAGCGCCGACGTCCTTGAGTTTTTTGATCACCTTGCTGTGACAGCGGGTGCAGTCGCGCTTTATCAAGCGCGACATATCAGCAGCCCAGAGGTCAGCACCGGACCAGCTTAACAGCAGAACAAACAGGGCAATCGTCCGTAGCAACACAGAGATTTTCATTCTAGCCTCTCTCAAATTCGGCAACCAATCAGGTGGGAAGTTGCCACAACAATAAAGTCTACGCCAAAACAAACAGGGTTCCGACAAATATTAATCTGTGCAGGTTACATCAAAAGTGCGGCATCGCACTAGAGAGGATTTCGATCATAACAAAAGAAATTTGAATTTTCATGATTTGAATCAGAAAATTGTATCGTTTTTTCCCTTAATGCATCCTCAAACAACAAAGATTTTAATATTGATTTCCTCTGCTGTTAAATTCCGCTACCCTGAAAAGAGTTATCTTTCTGGAGCAGAAATGAGCACTCAACTCAAAAAAGCAAAGTTTGGCTGGTGTCTGTACGATTGGGCTAATTCGGCGTTTGCCACAGTGATCTTGGCAGCAGTTCTGCCGGTTTATTTTGTTTCTCTGGTCCCGGAGGGCGGAGCGACTCTGCCCCTGTTCGGGGCGCACAAATTCTCTGCCAGCAGCCTCTGGGGTTACAGCGTTTCGCTGTCGATGTTGATTATCGCCCTTGCCGCCCCAACACTCGGAGCACTGGCTGATCGTCAAGGCTGGCACAAACCGATGCTGGCCATTTTCTGCCTTGCTGGTTGTTCTGCAACCGCCCTTCTCAGCCTCACCTCCAGCGGCGATTATTTTTGGGCAGCAGCGCTGTTTATTCTTGGCAACATCGGCTTTGCCGGGGGCAATATCCTCTACAACGCTTATCTGCCGCTCTTAGCAACACCGTCCGAAGTTGACCGTCTGTCAGCACGCGGCTTTGCCTATGGCTACATCGGTGGCGGCATTTTACTGGCGCTGGTATTTCTGCTGATATTGCAGCACCAGACCTTCGGCTTTACGGGACCTGGTAGCGCCACCCGGTTTGGATTTCTGCTCACCGGGCTCTGGTGGATGCTTTTTTCTATCCCAACTTTTCGCTATTTACCGAAAACCGAAAAAATCACTTCCAGCACTCCAAAGTTTAACCTCAAGGGTTATCTCGATCAGTTTCGTCAACTCTTGTGCTACCGCGATCTGACCATCTTCCTGATTGCTTTTCTCTGTTACAACGACGGCATTCAAACTGTCATCAGCGTTTCAGCCATATTTGCCCGCGAAGAGTTGCAGCTTGGACAGTCGACCATCATCGGTTGCTTTCTGATGATTCAATTCATGGCTATGCCCGGTGCACTCTTATTCGGAAAACTTGCAGACAAAATCGGAACCTCCCGAGCCATCCTTCTCAGTCTGGTTATTTTCACACTGGTCTGCGTGTTTGCCTACCGAATGACCGGAGCACTGGAGTTCTGGATTTTGGGCGGTGTCATCGCCATCATTCTCGGCGGCAGCCAGGCATTGAGTCGTTCGCTGTTCGCCAGCATGGTACCGAAACACAAAAGCGCAGAGTTCTTCGGCTTTTTCGCCATCAGTTCTCGCTTCGCATCGATTTTCGGTCCACTACTTTTCGCTCTCGTCGCGGATATCAGTGGCAGCTCACGCAATTCGATTCTGGCGTTGGGGATTTTCTTTGTGATTGGCGGGCTGCTGTTACTACTGGTAAATGTGCAACGGGGCAGAACCTTGGCAGAAGAAAGTTAAACAAGCCTTCCTTCGAGATAACCGGATCGAGCTGCCGAGATCACGACCTGGAGACAATCACCCTGCTCGACACCTGCAGCGTCAATCCAAACAGGGAGATAGTTTCGTGACAGTCCTTTTTTACGACCATCATCCTCGCCGCCTTCAATAACAATCTCAAGGGTTTTGCCGACGAACTGGGTGGCATACGCAGAAAGTTTTCGCTCTCCTATTTCTCGCAGCCTTGCCGCCCGTTCCTTGATGACATTTCCTGGCAGTTGCCCTTTCATATCAGCAGCCGGGGTTCCAGGTCGGCGACTGAACGGAAACACATGGAGATGGGAAAAGGGAAGTGTATCCAGATATTCGCAGGTCTCTGCAAATTGCTGCTCTGTTTCTCCGGGGAAACCGGTAATGATATCGAGTCCGATCGCAGCTAAGGGTTGTCGTTGGCGGATTCTGTTAAGCAGATCCTGAAAATATCTGGTTGAATAGTGGCGATTCATCCGCTCGAGAATCTGGTCATCACCAGCCTGCAGCGGAATATGATAATGCGAACAGATCCACTCAGCAGCAGCAACATAATCGAGCAACGCGTCGGGCAGCTCGGTCGGTTCGATTGAGCCGAGGCGCAGCCGCCCGGAAAAAGTTGATTGTTCAATATTTTGCAGCAAAGCCAGTAAATCGATCTGTGGTTGCAGATCCTGTCCATAGTTGCCGATATGGATACCTGTGAGGACAACTTCCGGATAGCCTGCAGCAGACAAAGCCTCCACCTGTTTGACCACGTCATCCACCGCCACTGAGCGACTGCGGCCTCGCGCGTAAGGAATGATGCAGTACGAGCAGAAGGCGTCGCAGCCATTCTGAATCTGCACAAAAGCCCGGCTACGTTGCTCAAAACTACTGAGCGGCAGGGTTTCGGCTGTCTCAACCTGACGAATATCAGCAACGGCAATCTGAGTGTCGTCAGAATCGAGACAGGTCAGTCGATCGAGAAAATCCTTTTTTTCTTCATTGCCGATCACCAGCGCGACACCGGGAAGTTCAGCAAGAGTCTCTGGGGCGATCTGAGCATAACAACCAGTGACAACCACCCGTGAGTCTGGATTCATCCGCTGGGCTCGGCGGATCAGGTTGCGCGATTGAGAATCGGTGGCCGAAGTGACTGTACAGGTATTAACAATCACCAGCTCCGCAGCGTCCTCAAAAGCGACCTGACGATAGCCTGCCTTACCAAGCTGTTCACTCATTGCCGCCGATTCAAACTGGTTGGTCTTGCAGCCAAGAGTGACGATGGAAACCGTCTGACTCATTTAATCCAGCCTCCGCCAATCACCTTGTCGCCCGCGTAAAAAACTGCAGCCTGCCCCGGTGTAATCCCCTTTTGTGCGTCTTTAAAGGTGATTTTGGCCTCACGGTTCGGTAACGGCTCGACCGTCGCCGGCACTTCCTGATGCCGATAACGGATCCGACACTCGGTGATGAGTGGTTCCGTCGGCTCTTCGATGCTCCAATTGCACCCATCAATCACCAGTTCTTTGCGACTGAGGTGTTCCTTCTCCCCGACGATGACTTGTTTCTTCTCCGCATCTATGCCGACGACAAACAGTGGTGCTTTCCAGCCAATCCCGAGCCCTTTGCGCTGACCGACCGTATAGCGGTAAATCCCTTTATGCTTGGCCAGCACCTCTCCGGAGACGTGGACGATATCACCATCCAGTTGACCAGCGCCCCGCTCCTCTTCGAGAAAACGGACGTAATCACCATCAGGGACAAAACAGATATCCTGACTCTCCGCTTTTTGTGCAACCCGCAGTTTGAAACGTTCCGCATGTTCGCGGACTTCGTCTTTGGTCATCTGGCCAAGGGGAAATAGAGTCTGTGCCATCTGCTCTTGAGACAGAGTAAAGAGGAAGTAGCTCTGATCTTTCGATTGGTCGAGCCCTTTACGCAGAAAATAACGTTCACCTTCTTTTTCGATGCTGGCATAGTGGCCGGTCGCCATGAAATCGGCTTCCAGTTCACGTGCCTTGCGCAACAACAGCTCGAACTTGAGGATCTGATTGCAGAGCACGCAGGGATTAGGGGTGCGACCTATAAAGTATTCGTTACAGAACCGTTCGATCACTTCCCGCTGAAAATCATCCTCGAAATTGACAACATAAAAAGGGATATCGAGCTGTTCGGCAACCCGGCGCGCATCATAGACATCATCCAACGAACAACAGGTACCGAATTGATCTCCATGCTGATCTGTAAAACTGGAATAATCCCAGATCTGCATGGTCATGCCGATCACTTCATAGCCCTGCTCTTTGAGTAAAGCTGCGGTAACTGAAGAATCAACCCCACCACTCATAGCGACCACAACACGTTGCTTTTTCACACTATCCCCAAAAACAGATAAAGGAGGGTCACCGCAAATACGGTGCCCTCCCAGAAGTTAATCTAAAACCTTAAAGGCCGGGCTTAAGAGTTTTGTTCTTTATAGTCTTTAATTGCCTCATGGAGAGCATCGGCAGCTAAGTTTGAGCAGTGCATTTTTGCCGGCGGCAGACCGTCCAGAGCCTCAGCAACAGCCTGATTGGTCAGAATCAGAGCCTCATCAATCGTTTTACCGATCGCCATTTCTGTCACCATCGAAGAGGTTGCAATGGCCGCGCCGCAACCGAAAGTCTTGAACTTTACATCCTGAATGACATTGTCCTCAACCTTGAGGAAAATTTTCATAATGTCACCACAAGAAGCATTGCCGACTTCACCAACACCGTTAGCATCGTCAATTTCGCCGACATTCCGTGGATTGGAAAAGTGATCCATAACTTTGTCTGTATACATAAATTGTCTCCTGATCTTTATCTTTCCGGCCGAAGCCGATGGTTATCTGTCAAACGCGACGTATCACCCGGCACTCATCGCAGGTGATCGGTGTCTCTTCGTCTCGATTATAAAGTGGGCTCATTTCGCGTAACCGCTGCACAATAGGCGGCAGTTCCTGCAAGATAAAATCGACATCTTCCTCGGTATTGTCGGCACCGAGACTGAAGCGGGTGCTGGAATGGGCCAACACAACGTCAACACACATGGCCCCCATAACGTGAGAGGGCTCAAGGGAGCCAGAGGTGCAGGCAGAGCCGGACGATGCCGCTATTCCCTTCATATCAAAGTTGAGAAGTAACGACTCACCTTCGATGTAAGCAAAACTGACATTCAGCGTGTTCGGCAAGCGCAGATCAGCGTCCGGGTGACCATTCAGTTTAATCTCCGGCACCAACTCGCGGATACCATGTTCCAACTTGTCCCGCAATTTGCGGACGTAAGCGTACTCTTCTGCTTGATGCTGTTTTGCCAACTCGCAAGCGACCCCCAAGCCAACAATCCCAGCAACATTGTGGGTTCCTGCCCGACGATTACGTTCCTGATGGCCACCGTGCATAAAACGGGTCAAACGGGTCCCGCGGCGGATAAACAAAGCGCCGACACCTTTCGGGGCGCCGATTTTATGTCCAGAGATAACTGCCAGATCAACGTTAGTTGCCTGCACATCGACCGGAATTTTACCCACTGCCTGAACCGCGTCCGTGTGGAACCGAACTTTGTATTTTTTAGCGATCTTACCAATGTCTTCCATCGGGAAGATATTACCCGTTTCATTGTTGGCCCACATCACGGACAACAAAATTGTTTTATCAGTAATCGCAGCTTCCAGAGCTTCCAGATCAAGCATTCCGTCACGATCAACCTTTAGATAGGTGACATCGTAGCCGTTTTTTTCCAAATACTCGCAGGTTTCAAGCACTGCGGGATGCTCAACTGCAGTCGTGATAATGTGATTACCTTTTTCTTTTAAGGCATCAGCAGTCCCTTTGATGGCAAAGTTATCGCCTTCACTACCACAGGAAACAAAAACAATTTCCGCTGGTGAACAATTGATCAAATCGGCGACCTGCTCACGCGCTTTTTCAACCGCACCAGTCACCATTCGTCCAGCCCAATGAACACTTGACGGATTACCGAACTGCTCACGGAAAAAAGGCAACATCGCTTCCAGAACTTCTTCTTTGACCATTGTTGTTGCGTTGTTATCCATGTAGATCTTTTTCACTTGCTTCCTCCCAACAAACGCTATTGCCTGAATTCCAACAAAGACTCTGCTGATCTCAACAGTTAAGCCGTGAACGGCCCTCGCTGGTCAAATCTTCCAGAGTCATCGAGGCTAAAAATGTTCGAATTTGATTTCCAAGCCCCAACCAGACAGACTGAGTTGCACACTCTGTTGTACACTTGCAGCTGCCATCAGCCTCCATGCAGGAGACCGGGACCAAGGTTTCTTCTACCGTATCAATAATTTCATCAACCCGGATGTCTGCTGCTGGCCTGGCCAGAACATAACCACCGCCGGGCCCACGAACGCTGTGAACAATCTCGCCACGCCGCAATTTGACAAATAACTGTTCCAGGTAATTCAGCGAAATGTTCTCGCGGGCGGAAATATCTTTGATCGACACAGGAGAACCATCGCTGACAAGATTCAGGCTCACGAGCGCACGCACAGCGTACTGTGCTTTTGTCGACATCCGCATCAGCCAACCACCTCTTCGGCTTCACGGCGGCTCAGTTCAGCTCTCAACTCATCCTGCTCCTGATTCAACGCCTCTACCTTATCTTCCAGACGGGAAATCTGCTCCATCATGCAAGTGACAGCCTTGGCAACAGGGTCGGGCAAATCACCATGCTCTAAATCCACGCCTGCCTTTTTTTGACCGGAAATTACAATCTTTCCTGGGATGCCTACGACAGTTGCACTTTCAGGAACCTCTTTAACAACCACCGAATTCGATCCGATCTTGCTATTATCACCGACAGTAAAAGGACCAAGCACTTTCGCTCCGGAGCCGATCACGACGTTATCACCCAGGGTCGGATGACGCTTTTCTTTTGCCCACGATGTGCCGCCCAGCGTTACTCCATGATAGAGCGTGCAGTTGTCACCAATTTCGGCTGTCTCGCCAATCACAACCCCCATACCATGATCGATAAAAAAACCATGCCCAATCTGCGCACCGGGATGAATTTCGATACCGGTCATGAAACGGCCGACATGAGAAACAAAACGACCAAGAAACTTCATATTATTCACCCACAACCGATGCGCAAAACGATAAAATAGCATGGCGTGAAATCCTGGATAGCAGAAGAATATTTCAAACACACTGCGCACTGCCGGGTCCCGATCAAACACAGCCTTCAAGTCCCCTTTTAGATGTGTAAACATTGTGTTTTACCTCCCCTTAAATGACATTGACAGCACTAGCTCTAAACAGCACAACCACTGAGAATTCTTTTTGTTTCCAGAAAAGTGGCATAGGATTATCATACCTGATCTTTTCTGTCAATTATTTAAGCTAGTGTTTTAGTCAGGTATTCTTAGAATACTACAAGACTGGTCGAAAAATATACCGGCAGGAAGCTATTGCGAGTATGAATGTTTATTGCGGTAGACAGAAAACAAAACGGCTGCCCTGCCCCAAGCAACTTTCGGCCCAAATCCGACCATGGTGTGCCTCGACTATTTTTTTGCAGATAGACAGGCCAAGACCGTTTCCAGCACGTGGGTCAGCAGCTGAAACAGTCGAATACTCATCAAACAATTTGGATATCTGACTCGGCTCGATTCCAGGGCCATTATCTTCAACCGAAATTCTGGTTTCGCCATCACTCACAGACAGGCCGAGGTTTATTGTTCCGCCTTCTGGGGTGAACTTCATCGCATTATTGACAATGTTGTAAAACACCCGGCGAATGCCGTGTTCATCACACATCACTGCGACTTCGCTGTTTAAGCATTCTGTACGCAACTCGATGTTTCGCCGTTGCAGCAGCGGCGAAAGTTCTCCACAAACCGAACCGATGATCTGACAGATATCCTGCTCAGCCAAATGCAGATCAAAACAACCAGAATTGAGCTGTGAAAAATCGAGTAAATCGTTCGCCATATCGACAAGTCTCCGGTTGCCAGCCATTAAACCATCGATAATCTGATCCTGCTCCGGCAACAGGCTGCCGTTTGTCGTTTCGCTGAACAGCGTACAATACCCATCAATGACAGACACCAGAACCCGTAAATCGTGTGCAGCCATATCAAGCAACGAAGACTGCTCATTGCTCGCCTGCGCGGCCAAATTAGCTTTATCGATACCAAGTTCACGTTGCCTGATCTTTTGCTCTAGCGCGCTAACTTCAGCTAACCGCAGTGCACTGGTTGCAACGTTCGCCACCAGCTGACAAAAAGAGATCTCATCCTCAGTAAAACCCGATATCGGCCGCGCAGAGCGCAAGACCAACACACCAATAGTTCGATTGCGATCGATCATTGGCAGTACGAGAATTGAATTAAAAGAAACACCCTCAAGATAAGGACGAACCGACTCCAATAACGGGTGCTTGAAGATGTTATCGATCAACAACGGCCGGCCGGTCGCAATGGTATCCTGAATTTCCGGATAGCGCTCTAGATCAACTTTTAAACCATTAACCCCAGGATCATCGCTCGACGCCATGACGTAAGCTAAATCGTCTTCGTCGCGAGTCATCGTCACCGAGCAGCGTTTAACACTGATCACCTTAGATATTGAATTAACAACCTGTTGAAGGATTTCTGTACTGCTCAAGTCGGAAAGCGCCAAATTGGACAAGCTGCTCAAAAAAGAAAAATCTATTTGTGGAATTGATCGTGGAATACTACTTTTGGTACTCGACAGACGGAGCATCAAACGCGCTTCAAGCTCACCTACGCTATAGGGCTGACAAATATAGTCATCAACATCACTGCCGCACAGATAGTGACTGAGATCTTCCGGGTTCTCCGGGATCAGCAGGATAACTGGCAGCTTTCGCTCGGGGCAACAGAGTCTTAATTTGCGACAAAGTGTCAAATCCCCAAGAACCATGCTGCCATCAAGCAAAACAAGATCCGGCCGATTAATACGGATCGACTGACTCGCTGACTCAGGGGTGTCCGCAACAAGAGAAGACAGACCCGCCTCTCTGACAGTAATTGTAAGCTGTTCTGCCACTAAAGAATTAGAGTGGATTATTAATATTGAAGCTGACATTGATGCCTTACCGCATTGATGGCGACTAAAGTAAGTGCAGATTCAGAAAGAAACACTAATCTGCAGAGAGCATACCAACAATAAACCTTTATAAAATAGGACCCTAGAAATCTCAACAAGCTGATATCACTACAGCAAGCAGGCAATCTAGAAACAAACACAGACTGACTATTGAATATCTTCAGCGAATTGACAAGAACTTTTAGCGTAATAACTGATTAATTGTCGACCAAAACAATTGCATTAACACTTAAGGCTCAATGCACTGATGCAACCAGAAGGACCCAGCAGTTGAACTCATAAGAGATAGTCGCAAAAATCGATCTGTTATCTGTCGACAACTGTATACAATTCACTTATAATACGTGCGTTTTATGATGGCTTTTAGCCTGAATTCCTATCCCTATGCACAAGGAGCGAGAACATGCCCGATTTCAAGTATCAGGATCCTATGCCGCTGAGTGCGGACACCACCAAGTACTACAAAATCGAGGGCTCTGAAGAATTCGTCAACGTTGTCGAATTTGACGGTCAAGAGGTCCTCAAGGTCGAGCCACAGGCGTTGACTGTACTCGCCAACAACGCAATGCGCGACGTGTCATTTATGCTGCGCCCGGAGCATAATGAGCAAGTTGGTAAAATTCTCAGCGATCCTGACGCATCACAAAATGATCGCGGCGTTGCCATGGCATTCCTCCGCAATGCTGAAATCTCCGCCAATTTCGAGCTGCCAATCTGCCAGGACACAGGCACTGCCACCGTCGTCGCTAAAAAAGGTCAGCAAGTGTGGACCGGTACCAATGATGCTGAGCGGATCTCCGAAGGCGTGTTCAAAACCTACACCGAAGAAAACCTGCGCTACAGTCAAACTGTCGCTCTCGATATGTACACCGAAAAGAACACCGGCACCAACCTGCCGGCGCAAATCGATATCATGGCAACTGAAGGCCAGGCTTACAAATTCCTGTTTATGGCCAAAGGTGGCGGCAGCGCAAATAAGACGATGCTGTTCCAGGAAACCAAAGCCCTACTTAACCCTGACAGCCTGTACAACTTTCTGGTCGCCAAGATGAAAACTCTCGGCACCGCTGCTTGCCCGCCGTACCACATGGCGTTTGTTGTTGGCGGCACCTCGGCTGATGCCTGCATGAAGACTGTCAAGCTGGCAACGGCCAAGGAACTTGATGGGCT
>CALZLE010000071.1 GCA_945788205.1 uncultured Desulfuromonadales bacterium | reverse complement strand
GTTGCTCTGATATTTTTGTTCATCGATATTATTTTGTAGAAAACACGGATTCCGGGCATAAAAAAGCCCTGCTTCCAAATGGAAACAGGGCCTGGTCTTGAGCCAGCGTTAAAATCCGTCTTACTTCTTAACCTCTTCGATTAACTGGATTTCCTCTTCTTCCTCATCGTATCCAACCAGCGCAGCCCCCTCTTGTTGATAGACAACGTCACCCTCTTTATTCAGCATGGTCCCATCATCCAGTAAAACCATGCCGAACTGATCCATAAGCTGCATTTTATACTGATGGTCAGTTGCCAGAGTTTTCTGCCGCAAACGGTAACTGAGAATCATCCAGACACCAATCCCGAGCGCAATGACAGCCATTACCACAACTAAAGTGATAAAAAGGTATTGGGCTGTCGCTGCACCTGCCTGGGCAGCGTAAAGAACTATCGCATCCATCTTATAAGCGATAGCCGTCGCGGCAATCAGCAGGAGAAGACTGAATAAAAACGGTAAACGATGGACAACCTGAAAGAATGCTTCCAGACGATCACCCTTGTTAAGCTTGCTGCTGGAATAGAGTGAAGCGTTAGGATCGGAAGCCTCAACGGCACCCCTGAAGAAATATTTGTTGAAGGTAAGAATAATCAGTCCAAAAACGAAGGTGATCGCAATCGGGGTGATAAATGTGGCGAACAGATAATTCTTCCACGGGAATTCAGGGCTTTCCGTCACCAGATGATTCACAAAACAGAAAAAGAAAATCAGCCCTTCGATAACCAACATGGTCGTCAGGTAGTTGACAAAAAAGGCATTCAACCCCTTGCTATCAAAGGTCGATGCAACCCCGACAGAATGAGGAGAACCCTTGCTGCGCAACCTTCTTGTTTTTTTTGACGATACTGTCTCTGCAGCTTCGTCTCTTTTATCTTCTAACTGATGCATATATTTAACACTCTATAAATTTTAAAGTAATTTTGTGCGACTCCTAGTTTTAATATCTGAGCAGGCATACAGTCAAATGAAAAGGGATAAATCTCTACAAATAGAGATTAACAAATAACCATTACCCCATTCTTGACCGTTATTTTTTCAATCGGAGGATTCTGGCTGGACGGACAAACTAAAACGAGAAAAACCGCAGGGCCTATGCCCCGCGGTTCTCTCGCTATCTATTTATTGCCGCACGATCCTTCATCAACTACAGCAGATCTGTCATTTTCAGTAGTTTGACTGCTGCAAAATAAGACATCACTATCACACCGACCCAAAAAATCAAAAGCATTACAAAACTCCTTTTTCAGTAACTCTTATCGTCTGCGGTCAATTCAGCAACTGTCAGTTTCTTGCTGTCCATCTGCTTCCAAACCCAGGCTATATATGCCAGCACGAAGGGCACTGCAATAGCGACGTATGACATCATCGTCAGCGTATAATGACTGCTCGACGCATTGTAGATAGTTAAACTACTGCCAAGATCGGCTATGGACGGATAGAAAGATGTGTTGTTGTAACCGGCCAAGAAAAAGACCGCCAAACAGGTCAAGACAGTTCCCAGTCCAGCCGGCCAGATCCCAGCCACCGACGGAGTGAAACGATTGATTGCCACACCAAGAACGACCAGCACCAAACCAGCCAACAGGAGCACCAGAACCAGCGGCATTTCCACCAGATTCTGTAGATATTTGCCAGAAACAAGACTGACGGTACCATTTGCTGGATCGACGGCAAAACCATCCATCAGCACCAGACTGATCAGCACATAGAGCAGAAACGGCAACGCACAAAGGAGATTATTGAATGACGAAATCTTCAATCGCCCCACCAGAGATTCATGCTCGAGATTGTTTGCCAGATAGAGAGCTCCGAGGACCCGGGCCAGAAACACCAGAAAAAGACCGAAGCTCAGATTGAATAGACTGAACGCGGCTTCCAGGCCGCGCAACGGATGTGTCCAGTGAACAAAGTTAAAATCATTCAGAGTGAAATTGGATCCGGTGAAGAATGTTCCGATGGCAGCACCAATCAGCAGAATCCCGACTGAACCGTTGATGAACAAAAAAATTTCATACGTCTTCTGGCCGAGAAAGTTATTCGGCTTACGGCGATATTCATAACTGACTGCCTGAATGATAAAAGTAAACAGAATCGCGATCCAGACCCAATAAGCACCACCGAAACTGGTGGCATAAAAGAGCGGAAAAGAGGCGTAAAAAGCGCCACCGAACAGCACCAGAGTGGTAAAGGTCAGTTCCCATTTACGCCCGAGGGAGTTCACCATCAGGGTCTTTTCACTCTCATCTTTGGTCAGAGTCAGAAGCAGCGTCTGACCACCCTGAACAAAAGTCAGAAACACAAACAGAGAACCGACGACTGAAACAATCAGCCACCAGAGCTGTTGCAGGGTTGACAAATCGAGGCTGCCGATCATGATTCCCCCCCTTTCGGACCGAGTGATATCTGCTTGGTCATGATCTTCACTTCCGCAATCAACAGAGCGGTGAACAGAATCAAAAACATGAAGAAGGTCACGGCAACGGTACCAGCGTCAAGATTTGAGCGAGCGATTGTCACTGGCAACATATCCTGTATTGCCCAAGGTTGCCGGCCAACTTCGGTCACGACCCAACCTGCCTGCTGAGCTATGTAGCCGAGGAAAAGCGATAGCACACCGAGTTTCAACAGCAAGGGTTTATCCTCCAGTTTATTCCGCACGGAAAGATAAAGAAAAACCAGGAACAGCAGAATAAAGAACGTTCCCAAACCGACCATCACCCGGAAAGCATAAAAGGTCAGCGCCACAGGTGGCACCGCCTGTTCGATTGAATCGAGATATCCATAACCGAGAAAATTCCGATGTTGATCAAAGGAGCGAAGGGCTATTTGAGCTGTTGCGTCATCACCAATTTTTTGGGCTTTTTTATAATCCCCCAAACTGGCAACGGCGACTCGGCCGCGGCGGATTTTCTCGGCAACGCCGACGATCTGTTCTTTTTCATTGCCGAAAGCCAGATCGTTTATACCCGGGACAAAACTCTCAATATTTCGCTTGGCCAACAGACTCAGCATTCCGGGGATTTCAACACTAAAAGCGAAAGGGTCTTGCTCATCCCCCGGCTTCTTATCAGAATTAACCAGCCCGACAGCGATCAAACCGGTCGGCGCTTGACCGTCCCACAGCGCTTCCATTGCTGCCAGCTTCATCGGTTGAGTCCGCGCGGTGACAAAAGCATGCTCATCGCCGGTAAAAGCCACAAACAGTGAACTGAACAACCCGAAGGTGCAAGCCACTGCAATAGAACGCTTGGCAAATTGGATGTGGCGTTTTTTCAGTAGGTACCAACAGGAGATGGCAACCACAAACAGAGATGCCAGTAAAAAGCCAGAGCTGGTCGCGTGAGTAAAGTGACCAATCGCAACTGGCGATGAAATAACCGCCCAGAGGTCCTGCATTTCGAAGCGGGCCGTATCGGGATTAAACGTCATGCCGATCGGATTCTGCATCCAACCGTTAGCAACCAGAATCCACAAAGCGGAAAGGTTAGAGCCGACCGCCACCATCCAGGTTGAAAAGAGATGAAACTTCTTTGTCACCCGATCCCAACCGAAGAACATAACCGCGAAGAAGGTCGCTTCAAGGAAGAAAGCAAAAATCCCTTCGATCGCCAACGGCGCACCAAAAATATCTCCGACCATCCAGGAGTAATTCGACCAGTTGGTACCAAACTCAAATTCCAAGATGATCCCGGTGGCAACACCAATGGCAAAATTGATCCCGAACAGAGTCATCCAGAATTTGGTCAATTTTTTCCATTCTTCATTCCCGGTGCGCACGTAGATCGATTCAAAAAACGCACAGAGAAAGGATAGTCCCAGAGTCAGGGGCACAAAGATCCAGTGGTACATCGCCGTTAAAGCGAATGTCGCCCGTGCCCAATTCACCAGGCCTAAATCGATCTGCTCAATCACACCGTTCCTCCTGTGTTCGTGT